>JAKQJD010000388.1 GCA_029561355.1 Bacteroidota bacterium
TGTTTCCAGACTTCGCACTTCGCACTGACGACTTCGCACTGTTTCCAGACTTCGCACTTCGCACTGACGACTTCGCACTGTTTCCAGACTTCGCACTTCGCACTGACGACTTCGCACTAATCAATCCACTTCTTCCGGTCCGCCAGTGCCCCCAGTTGTTCCCAGGTAAGTATAATTTCCGTCGGCCCCACTGCATACGCCGCTACTTCGTATGCGTTGTAATAAAAAATAAGGCCTTGCGGCAGCACGGCTACATTGGCCGGCATAGGTAGTTTTTCCAGTTCGGGATAAAGCAGGTCGCGGATGTTTTCTTCCGGTTTCATACCTTTTGCCTGCTTGTAACCCGCTTCCAGCAAAGGGCGCACGGCATTGGTATCGGCCACTAAAGTGGTCACGGTCAGCACTTTACCTGCATCGGCCAGGTTATAGGAAACAACTGTCGTAAACGGATTGGGGTGCGCGCCGCCCATAAACGAATACCCGTCGAGGTGCATGGTCGCCACTTTAGGATTGAGCAGCAAGGAAGAACCTTTTATTTCCATGGTATAACCCATCGGGATCATATCGGGGTTTTCCGCTCTGGTTTGCTGGAACTCGTTGATGAATTGTGTCGCGGCAGAATCCATCGCTATGGGAAATGACAGGGATTCGTTGGCGCCCACCGTACTCAGCACAAAACTCTGTACGGAATGATTGACGCTGGTGGCTACAGCCGGGTCGCCGCCGGAGATCTGCGGTACCGTCACCGAAAACATGGCGCACACGGTATCCCCGATGCAGAATTTTTTGTTAAAAGCAGTAGTATCCGCTTTCAGCGGCGCCACGGTTTGTGTTTCTTTTGATTTACAGGAAACGACGAACAGGGTAAGACCGCAGAGCAGTCCGTAAAAAAGTTGTTTTCTCATAAAAATCGGGCGTATCGCCGAACGGTTACTTTGATGTGTTGTATAAAAGGGTTGATTTTTCCGTGAAATCGGGCAGGTAAGTCAAGTCATCGGATGACTCAAAGTCATCGGATGACTTGACTTACCTGCCCGATTTCACGGAAAAATCAAGTATAATCCTACAAATTTCAAACAGCATCGGAGTACCGCTCGCCGTTCGACTGCTTTTCAAACATCTCCGAGTAATACCCGCCGCTGTTCATCAGTTCTTCGTGTGTACCTTCCTCCGCAACGCCACCTTCATTCAGTACGATGATTTTATCGAACTGCAACATGCCGTAAATCCGGTGTGTGATAATGATCGCCGTTTTTTCTGACAAAGCGTCTTCCATGTATCCCAGAATACGGCTCTCCGTTTGAGTGTCGACGGCTGACAGACAATCATCCAGAATTACCACGTCCGGTTTTTTGGCGAAAGCACGGGCAATGCTCACCCGCTGTTTTTGTCCGCCGGAAAGTGTCACGCCACGTTCTCCCACCACCGTTTCATAACCGTTGGGCAGGCCGATGATCTCGTCGTGTACGGCAGCGCTTTTTGCAAAAAACTCGGCTTCTTCGCGGCTGATACCGTCTTTACCGAAAGCGATGTTATTCAAAACCGTATCTGAAAACAGGAAAACGTCCTGCGGAACGTAGCCGATGCTGCGGCGCAGGTGGTACAAATCGAGCGATTTAATGTCGACACCGTCAATGAGGATACGGCCTTCATTTACGTCGTACATGCGTAAAAGCAGGTCGGCAATGGTCGTTTTGCCGCTGCCGGTGCGCCCGACGATCGCCAGCCGTTGTCCGGACTGCACTTCGAAGGAAACATTTCTGAGCGCTTCGATGCCCGTGTCCGGATAAGCGAACGACACGTTTTCAAACCGGATATGTCCTTTTATCGGCGCATGCGTTTGGCCTTCGGGCAATGGCGGCGCGTGGTTGACGATAGCCGGTTGCGTTTTCAAAAACTCGTTGATCCGTTTTTGAGAGGCGGCAGCCTGTTGTGTCAGGGAAGCGATCCAGCCGATGGCCGTAACGGGCCAGGTCAGCATATTGATGTAAATGACGAATTCGGCAATGTTGCCGGCCGTCAGGTTGCCGGCGATCACCTGAAGTCCGCCGACATAAACGGTGATAATAATACTCGCACCGATGAGCAGCGACATGAGGGGAAAGAAAAATGCGTCGACACGGATGAGTTTCAGCGATTTCTGGCGGAATTCTTCGCTTTGATCGGCAAACCAGCGCCCCATCGCCTGCTCGTGCACGTAACTTTTCACCACACGTATACCGCTGTACACTTCCTGGGCCGTGCTGGTGAGCGTAGCCAGTTGCTGCTGTATTTTTTCGCTGCGTTTGTTGATCACCGTACTCACCCAGTATATGGAAATGCTGAGAAACGGCAGCGGCAGCAACGACCACAAAGTGAGCGTGACACTCACTTTCAGCATGGCAGAAATAGCGAGGATAAAAAGGAAAATCAAGTCGATACCATATAAAATGGTAGGGCCGAGGAACATCCGCACCTTCGACACGTCTTCCGAAATCCGCGACATCATGTCGCCCGTGGAATTGCGTTTGTAAAAAGCCAGGTCGAGTTGTTCGTAATGTGCGAACACCTCCTTGCGCATGTCGTATTCGATCAGGCGGCTCATAACGATGATCGTTTGCCGCATAAAAAACATAAACATACCCATCAAAAGTGCCAGCCCGATAACCATGCCGCCGAATTTGGCGATCTCGTAACCCAGGTTGCCGAAGGCTTCGGGGTGCGCTGCGATACCGCCGTGCTCCTTGTAGTATTTCACCTGTTCCACCACCGTATCCAGCGCCTGGCGGATCACCTGGGGTTGTAGTACCCGGAACCAGTTGGCCAGCGCTACGAAAATGATACCCAGCAGGAATCGCCAGCGGTATATCCAGAAAAATTTATAGAGGTAGGAAAGTTGTTTCATGTATCAAGCAAGGGGCGACCCCGATTCCGTTAAAGCACAGCCCTCAAAACACCGCGTGCGAAGAAGGGTTCATGAAGGTGTGTAGTGTTTGGTATTTGGTGTTTGGGGCGCATTGCCCACCGTCAGGTTAAAAACGCTAGCCGAGGGCAGCGCGCCCCAAACACCAAACACGAAAAACCAAACACCCACTCACGCTCGGTTGCATTTTTCAATAGGCGAACAATTATCCATCAGAATATTGCCCTTGTATTTAAAGGAAGCGCCCGGCGCATAATAAGCCTCAAAGGTAATATATCGAATGTCGGCGGTCGGGATAAATTGAAACTTGTAATTCTGCCAGTCACTGTGGTCGATCATAGGCGAACTGGCCAGCAGTTGCTCCTTGCTGCCGCGCCGGGAACCGCCCCAGATACGGATACGGATCGGGTGGTTGTAGCCTACATATTTGGGTGCATGTGACAGAAAAATGGAAAATTTGTAGCAAAATCCACCTTTCAGCGTTTCCTGGAGCATTTGTCCCATGTCTTCGCTGGTGCCGTCTTCGCGGGTGATGAGCCCGACACAGGTATTGCCTTCCTGCGGCAAAAGATTCAGTCCCCAGGCGCCGGGCATGATATCGGGGGTGCTTCCGGGCGTGTTGGATTGCCATCCTGCCGGCGAGGCGGAAGCGCGCGGCGTGTCTTCAAAAGAAGGGTTGCGGAATGGAATCAGGGTGCCGGTCGGCTGTTCGCTGCCCTTCCACCAGGGTTGAAGCAGGGAAAAAAGAAGGAAAATACAGGCTTTCATGTATGTTTTGAATCAGGCAATTCGTTTAGCAACGAGATTAAGCGTAGAAAAAACGAGGGTTCTGCTACCTTTGCCGGCACAAAAACGCAGGGAGCGCTCAAATATTGGCAGTGTATGGTGTTTTGTATTTCGTGTTTAATAAAAGGCTGACAATCTGAATACGAAACACTACAAACCAAATACCCTCCAAAATATTTGGGAGTGTTTGAAAATTCAGCCGGCCCGGCAAACCGCGTGCCTGCAAATATCGTATAACACTCTGATTCTCACGACTTTTTATAAGAACTTCTATTTTTGCTTTTCCCATTACCCCGATTCCTGTAGTCCTATGTCTCGAACCAGACCTACTTACTTTTACGCCATTATCAGTGTTGCGCTGGTGCTGTTCATTGTCGGTTTTTTTATGCTGACAACGATTCATGCCCGCAAACTGGCGACCCTTTTTAAAGAAAAAGTTGATATCTGGCTGGAGTTGAAACCCAATCTGGAACAGGAGCAAATTGCGGGTATCGTCGGCAACATTCGTCAGAAGCCGTTTGTGAAGCCCGAAACCATCACTTTCATCAGCCGCGAGCAGGCGACCGCTACGATGAGAGAAGACCTCGGCGACGAAAGTATGCTGGAAGATGCGCCAGATCTGCTGCGCGACGTGATACGTTTCAATGTGCGCGCCGAATACATGAACGACGAAACCATGCGGCAGTGGCGCGAAGAACTCCGCCAGGATACCCTCGTTTCGGAACTTTATTACGAGGCGAGTAATATCGGAAACGTGGGCAAGAATATTCAAAATATGGGTCTCATCGCATTGGGCCTGGTTTTTTTGCTCATCTTTGCGGCCGTTACGCTCATTCACAACACGATCCGGCTGGCCTTGTATTCCAACCGTTTTATCATAAAAAATCAGGAACTGGTGGGTGCGTCCTGGACCTTCATCAGCCGGCCGTATATCCGGAGAGGCGTGTTGAACGGCTTGTGGAGCGCGTTGCTGGCCATCGGAGCACTCATTCTGGTGTTCGAATGGATAGAACGGCAGATTCCAGAAATGGGGCAGTTGCGCGACCTCGACAGCATGTTAATGGTCTTTACCGGCATTATCCTGCTGGGCGTACTGATATCGGGACTGAGTACATGGTTTGTAGTGAACAAGTTTTTGCGCATGCGCATCGACGATTTGTATTGAAAGCGTGTTTAGTTTTTTGTGTTTAGTTTTTCGGGGAGCATTGATTATCAACCTTTTGCTAAACACAATACACTAAAAACCAAACACCCTTTGTATTGATATAGCATAAATTTAAAAAAATAATGGCAAAACAACCTGCGCGCCCTCAACAGGCTGCACAACCCGTCAAAAAAACGGCTCCGGTACAACGGACCATAAAAAAAGAAAGCACCTGGAATGCCGATAAAAGCGGCCTGCTTTTCGGCCGCCAGAACTTTATTTATATCGGTATCGGCCTGGGCCTGGTAGCCCTCGGCCTCCTGCTGATGAGCGGCGGCGCTATGCCCGACCCCAACAAATGGGAACCGGAACGCATCTACAGTTTCACGCGCATCACCCTGGCCCCTATTTGCATGGTGGCGGGTTTTGTGGTGGTAGCGGCAGGTATTTTCAAAAAATCGACGGTCGAAGTACCGGTTAAAACCGGCGAAGACAACTCCGGCGCAGCAGCATGAGCATTATCCAGGCCATCATACTGGCAATTATCGAAGGACTGACGGAGTTTCTGCCGGTTTCTTCCACCGGTCATATGATCATCGGCTCTTCGCTCATGGGTATTGCCAGCCATCCTTTTGTGAAAGTCTTCACCGTAGCCATTCAGTTCGGCGCCATCCTGTCGGTAGTCGTGCTGTACTGGCGGCGTTTTTTTCAGAATTTCCGGTTCTATATCCGCCTGCTGGTGGCTTTTTTGCCGGCGGCTTTTTTCGGACTGCTCTTTAAAAAACACATCGACCGGCTGCTGGAAGACGTCACCGTAGTGGCCTGGGCGCTGATCGCCGGCGGCATTGTTTTTCTTTTTATGGACGGCTATTTTGCCCGGCAGGCGGAACGCGGGAGCCAGTCAGAGGACGATATTTCCCTGCCCAAGGCATTCCGGATCGGTTTTTTTCAGGTGATCTCGATGATCCCCGGGGTGAGCCGTTCGGCAGCCACGATCATCGGCGGCGTCACGCAGGGGCTTACACCGGTTGCGGCAGCGGAGTTTTCGTTTTTCCTGGCGGTGCCTACCATGTTTGCGGCTACGTGCAAATCGATCTGGGATTACATCGACGAAGAGGGTGGCACATTCAGCGGCAATGATTTACTTTTGCTTGCGGTCGGCAATGTGGTGGCATTTGTGGTAGCGACCTTCGCGATCCGCACTTTTATGCAGTTTTTACACAAACACGGCTTTAAGGTTTTCGGGTATTACCGGATCGCTGTGGGATGTATTATTTTGATACTCTGGTATTTAGGATATTTTAAGGATGTGCAGGTGGGGAATTTTTGAGGATATGAGGATTCGAGTATTTGAAACATCCGCTCGATCCCTTCAAATACTCACATCCTCAAATACTCACATCCTCGAATCCTCATCACACGCGCTCATTTTTTGCTCAACATGGACGACCCTTCTCCCAAACGAATATTGCCCTGGTCATCGGCGCTGCGCGTCGGTAGTTATACGCTGCCGGCGACCCTTTTCCTGACGATCCTTGCAACGTTCGCCACGGTAGCGGCGGTTCCTTTTATCGGCCAACTGACCGGCAACAACTGGGTGGCGGCGTTGCTGTTGTCGCTGACGCTTTTTCTGGGCCTGCTGATCTTCAAAAACCTGATTTTCCAAAGCGTTTACAAAAACATACAAGGGGAAGGCGATGCAGCGCTGATCGAATACCTCGTGCAGCAAAACGCAACCGGCGCGCCGGGAGAAGAGGAAATGGAAATGGAACTGTTGGAAAATGCGCTCCACATGAAGCAGGTGCGCGCCTACGACTGCATGGCGCCCCGGCCCGAAATCATTCACATCGACGTGCAGGCATCGGTAGAGGAACTGCGCCGCCTGTTTATCACCAGCAGCCTTTCGCGTATCATTGTAACCGATGGCGACCTCGACAGGGCGCTCGGCTACGTACATGTACAACAGATTTTTACGCACCCGCGCAGCATTCGCGGCATCGTGATGCCCATCACTTTTGTGCCGGAAAGTATCCAGATCAACGACCTGCTACATAAATTCATAAAAAACCGCACGAACATCGCCTGTGTGGTGGACGAATACGGAAGCCTGGCAGGCCTCGTAACCCTCGAAGATGCCCTGGAACAACTGTTCGGGAAAATCGACGACGAACACGACCAGGAAGAATTTATAGAAGTGCGGATCAGCGAACACGAATACCTGCTCTCCGGCAGGCTGGATGTGAACTACATCAATGAAAAATTTCCGGAACTCGCCTTTCCTACCGGCGACTACAATACGCTGTCCGGATATATCATCAACGCCACACAAAGTATTCCCGAGCAAGGCGCGCGGATTACCCTGGATGATAAAAACTTTGTACTGGAACTGGTAAGCGACCGGAAAATCGAAACGGTCAGGGTTTTTGTGTAGTGCGAAGTCTGGAAACAGTGCGAAGTCGTCAGTGCGAAGTGCGAAGTCACTTACCGCTCGAGTATGTGGACTTCGCACTTCGCACTGACGACTCAGGACTATAAAAAAACGCCGGAACACGAATTGCCGCGTCCGGCGTTAACCAAACCCTTACTGTGTTTATTTGTTCGTCGGGGTTACCAGGAGGGATAGACGGGGTTTCAGGTGTAGCAGGTTGGGTGGGGATGAAAATTTTTGTTATTGGTTATTGGTTATCAGTTATTGGTTATCAGGGTGGGATAAGGGAGCATTTGCATAATGTCCTGGCTGCCCGGGTAGAGTGGCGAAAACATTATGCAAATGCTCCCTTATCCCACCCTAATAACCAATAACTGATAACCAATAACCCTACCCAAAATACGCCCGCAGCGACTCCAGGAAAAAATCCTTTTGTCCGGCAGAAACCGTCAGTGACACCCCGTTCTGGAGCACCACATGGCCGCCTTTTCCGCGCACGTATTTTTTCAGGTGTTTCAAATGAACGGTATGCGAACGGTGGATGCGCGCAAAAGCCTGTTCGGGCAACAGCAGTTCCACCTCCCGCAGGGTACGGCACACCAGCACCTGACGGGCATCGGTAAAATGGAGTACGGTATAGTTGCCGCTGGCTTCCAGGTAAGCAATGTGTTTCACTTTTTCAAAACACAGGCCTTCCATCGTTGGCAGTACAATTTTATTTCCGGTGGGTTCGACGCGGTGTTCGCGCGGCATGACGACAGACTTGGTGCCACCCTGCGGCTCGGCAGTATCGGTAGTATGGGTACGAACAGAGATAGCATTCAGCATAGCAGTATGTGTTGGATGGGTTGGATCGGATGCGTTTTGTTGAGGGGTTGATGGTTGAGATGTTGATGGTTGAGATGGCTTGGGTAAATGCGGTCATTCTCAACGCCTCAACTTCTCAACCTCTCAACATTCTCCTCAAATTTCATGATACAAATGTACAGGCACCTTCCGCCGCTGCCAATCCACCTTTTGCCATTAGTCAGGTTTCCGGGTTGCAAAAACCATTTGGTGAAATGATAAAAACCTGACACTTTTGAGGGCATTATCCGCTCATGGCAAAAACTCCTTCCGACAAACTCCACAGACTCATCCGTTCGCTTTCGCCGGCCGAAAAGCGCTATTTCCGTATTTACATTCGTGGCAAAACGGAACGCGCCAGCAAATACCTGCAATTGTTCGACCTCATGGCGGCCCAGGAAGTATTTAATGAAGACAACCTGAGAACCGGTATTTATAAAAACCAGCCGCCGGGCGGGAAAAAATATTCGGAACTGAAATCGTACCTCTATAACCTGATACTCAAAAGCCTGCAGGCGTTCGACGAACAGCATTCGGTCGAATTCAAACTCAACGAACTGCTACAGGGCGTGTCGGCACTGTACAAACGCGGATTGTATGCCGATTGCCGGGAACTGCTTCTGAAGGCCGCCAAAATCGCCCGGCAATACGAGGATTTCAGCGCCCTGCTGGAGATTATCCGTTGGGAAAAACAGCTGGCGTATACGCGTATGGATGTGGATTTTTTGCATAAAAACCTGGAGCAACTGCAATTTCAGGAAGAGCAGGCCCTGCAACACCTGCGCAATACTTCGGAGTATCAGAAAGCCTTTTTCCAGGTTTATACCACCAATTTCAAACGCGAAGCGGGCAACCGAAATGCCGGGCGGATGGCGCCCCTGCACGATCTGATCGGGCAGAACGAAGCCTTCAACGACCCCGACCGCGCCGCTTCCCACAAGGCCCGGGTGCTGTTTTACCGTACCCTGAATATTTACTATTACGCTACGGGGCAGTACGAACAGTTTTATGAATCGGGGCAGAAACTGATGTTTTTGCTCGAATCGCAACCGCATTTTTTAAAACAAAACCTGGCCGATTACATTGCCACCCTGAGCAACCTGATCCTTTCCTGCGGGTTGCTGCAACGGTATCGGGAAGTGCGTATTTACCTGGAAAAACTGCATTTTCTGACGCCTATTACGGAAGATGACCGGCGCAAGATCCACCGGCAGTACTACAGCAATCTCTTTGCATTGTGCTCATTTACAGGCGAATTCGAGGAAGCGCGGCGCGAAATGGCGCGTTGTCAGGAAGAGGCGGAGCGTATGAGCGCTCAGGGACATGAAACGGCGAGTTTCTATTTCCAGTACTGCACGATCTGTTTCGGATGCAGGGATTTTAATGGTGCGCTCGATTACCTGAACATGTGGCTGAGCCAGCCCAGGTCGGTGGAGCGCGAGGACCTGCAAAGCCTCGCACGCATCCTGTCACTTATTCTGCACTTTGAAATGGGAAATCTCATGCTGCTCGAATCGCTCACGCGCTCGGCTACGCGGTTCATGCAAAAGAAAAACCGCTACCAGGAACTGGAGCGGCGGTTCATACATTTTATTCACGACCTGATGAAAGCGCCCGGTCAGCAGGAGTTGCGTGCGGGTTTTCAGAAAGTAAAGGAAGACCTGCCCAAAATGTCGGGGTATCAGGAATTGCTGCAAACATTCGACCTGGAGGCCTGGCTTGACAGCAAGATCAAGGGACAAACGTTTGCAGCAACAGTTCAGGAAAAATGGGAAAAACAGGGCCCACGCAATAATTAAATTATATGACTATCCGGTTTCAGGAACCTTTCAAGTCATCGGATGACTCAGAGTCATCCGATGACTTGAAAGGTTCCTGAAACCGGATAGTCATTTTAAATTATTTGTCGCCCGGCAGGCTTATGGACGGAGCGCCCTGAAAATCCGAGCGTACATCCACAGCCGTCCAACGGGTGCGGTAGGTGAAAAATTTGCCTCTCATTGGGGCGGTGCCTCCTTTTACCTGGTTCATGGCCGGTCCCTCCAGCGAGGTAACGAGGCTTTGAACTTTGAGTTCGTCGAGTGTAAGTTTCTCTTTTGCCATACGAATGAATTTTGAATGAGTTTGACTTGACCGATTAGAATACCAAATGTAACCTAATTGTAACCGCCCTTCAAAATGTATGTTCCGCCAACTTTTTTTAAAAGTCAGGTTTCTGAAGGTAGTGCGAAGTCTTCAGTGCGAAGTCTTCAGTGCGAAGTACGAAGTGCGAAGTCGACAGTACGAAGTGCGAAGTCCTGAGAAAGGGTATGTTTCTTCAAATATTTCCCTTTTCAATTCCAATCAAATTGTTTTACCTTCGCACAAAACATCCACTACGCTTCATCTTAATCCTTCTCTCCTATGTCTCTCCAGTCGAATCCGCAACTCGAACTTGCTTTCGATTACGTGCGCCATACGCGCAAGAACATCTTCCTGACCGGCAAGGCAGGTACGGGCAAAACCACTTTTCTGCACCAGATCAAAAAGGAAACGCCCAAACGAATGGTCGTCGTGGCGCCTACCGGCGTAGCGGCTATCAACGCAGGGGGCATGACGATTCACTCGTTTTTCCAGTTGCCGTTCGGCCCGTTTCTGCCCGGCGCTCAGTCCCAGGATCCCTCGCGCATGCGGCGGTTTTCGGGTGAAAAAATCCGCCTGATCCAGAGTCTCGACTTGCTGGTGATCGACGAAATCAGTATGGTGCGCGCCGATGTGCTCGACGGAATCGACGACGTTTTGCGCCGATACCGCGACCGCTCCAAACCTTTCGGCGGCGTGCAATTGCTCATGATCGGCGACCTGCACCAACTGCCCCCCGTGGTGAAAGACGAAGAGTGGAACCTCCTGCGCGAACATTACCAGACGGTCTATTTTTTCGGCAGCCACGCCCTGCGCGGCACCGAGCCGGTGTCGATCGAACTGAAACACATTTACCGGCAGTCCGACCGCACCTTCATCGACCTGCTCAACAAGGTGCGCGACAACAAGATAGACGCCGACGTGCTTTCTGTGCTGAACAACCGCTATGTGGCTCATTTTCAACCCACTGCGGAGGAACCTTATATTACGTTGACGGCGCACAATGCCTCGGCGCAGGCCATCAACGCCGAAAAACTGTCGGAAATTCAACAGCCGCTGCAAACCTTCAAAGCAAAAATAGAAGGCGATTTCCCCAACTTCGCTTTCCCCGCCGACGAAACCTTCGAATGCAAACTCGATGCGCAGGTGATGTTTGTGAAAAACGATATCAGCCGCGACAAACGCTTCTACAACGGTAAAATCGGCAAGGTCACCGGCTTCCGCGAAGGCACGATCTACGTGCGCTGCCCCGGCGAACACGACGACATCGAGGTGATGCCCGCCGAGTGGACCAACGTGAAATACACCCTCAACGAGAAATCCAAAGAAGTGGAGGAGCAACAGCTCGGTACTTTCATACAATACCCGCTGAAACTTGCCTGGGCCATCACCATCCACAAAAGCCAGGGGCTCACGTTCGAACGCGCCATCATCGATGCGCAGGCCGCCTTCGCGCACGGGCAGGTGTACGTGGCGCTGAGCCGCTGCAAAAGTCTGGAAGGCATCGTGCTGCGCTCGAAAATTATCCCGTCGAGTGTACGGACCGATTACGTCGTTCAAAACTATACTCAGGAAGCCGATAAAAATGCGCCCGACGAGCAGCACCTGGTGCGCTCCAAGTCGGAGTTTCAGCAATCGTTGCTACTCGAACTGTTCGACTTCGCGCGGCTGCGCCGGATGTTCAGCCAGTTGAATCGCCTCATGTACGAACACGACAACACCCTGCACCCGGATTCCTGGCAACAATTGAAAGCCATCGAGGCGCAAACCCTGGAACAGGTGTTTACGGTAGCCGAAAAGTTCGTGCCGCAGATTCAGTATTATTTCACGCAGGATATGCTGCCTGAAGACAACCCGGACCTGCAAACGCGGCTCCAAAAAGCGGGCGTTTATTTTGAGGAAAAACTGGGCAAACTCCTGCTGCCTTCCGCCCGGAATATTACTGTCGCTACCGACAGCAAATCGGTCAAAAAACTGCTACAGGAAGCGCTGGAACTGCTTCAAAAGGAGATGTTTATAAAAAACGCGTGCTTTGCCGGCGCGCAAAACGGTTTCGAATCGGTGCGCTACCTGCGCGTCAAAGCCGATGCCGAACTCGATTTCCAGGCCACCCAGACACCCGCGCCGAAACCGGCCAGTATGCCCAAAGACGTGCCGCATCCTATTCTGTATGCCCGCCTGAAAAAATGGCGCGAAGACACGGCCGCAGAACACAACCTGGAACTGTATGCCGTGCTGGCTACCCGTACGCTGCTGGAAATGGTGGAGGTTTTGCCACTCAACCTCGCCATGCTGAAAAAGGTAAAGGGCATCGGTACCGTGAAATTGAAACAGTTCGGCGCCGAACTCATCGCCATGGTCGCAGCCTATTGCCAGGAATACAACATCCCCACTGAGCATCTGACGGAAATGGCCGAAGCCGCGGAGGAAAAGCCGGTCAAAATCGATACCAAAACCCAGAGTTTCGACCTCTACAAAGCCGGCAAAACCATCGAGGAAATCGCCCGCGAACGCAGCCTCGCCAATTCTACCATCGAAGGGCATCTGGCACATTTCGTCAGCACGGGCGAACTCGATATTTTCACTTTGATGGAACGCGCGCAGGTGGAAGAAGTGGAAGCGTATTTCCGCGAACAGAACACAACGGTGAGCGCGGCCGCCAAAGCGTTTTTCGGCGACAAATACTCGTACGGTCAACTGAAAATGGTGCTGGAGTATATGCAGGCGGGACAGGAGTTGTCGGACACCCCTTAACTGAGACTATGATATTGACTGTGATTTTAGACTATGATTTTGACTATGATTTTAATATGATTTATATGATGGCCATGATTATGATCTCATGCAATCATGGCCATCATATAATGCGAATCATGGGTTAAAACCGGCTTCGGAGAAGCCCAACCTTTGTAGAAATACCAAAATAATGAACATTGGCTTCGGAGAAGCGCAACCCGATCTTGCAAAATCCTAAAATTAAAAACCCAATACCTTGGTGTGGGTCGGGTTGCGCTTCTCCGAAGCCCTGGAATTTGCGTTTGGGTATTTCTACAAAGGTTAGGCTTCTCCGAAGCCAGTTTCAACCCATTATTCCCATTCATATTTAAAATCACGGTCAAAATAAGTGGCCGTCAGGCCACCCAAAATCCATTTTCATCCGCATAATCCGCACAATCTGCGTCCCCATCCCGCCACGATCGGCGTAAGCCGAACAAATTCCCAGGTCAATCAAAATCCACCAATGAACAAATACACCTCTGCATTTCTCCTCCTGCTCATTTTTCCCACAGTCGTTTTTTCTCAGATCAATCCCGCGCACATCGACATTGTCCGCGACAGTTTCGGGGTGCCACACATCTTTGCCCAAACCGACGCCGAAGTGGCCTACGGCCTGGCATGGGCGCATTGTGAAGACGATTTTGAAACGCTCCAGACCTGTTTTCTGGCAGCGAAAGGTTTGCTCGGACAGGTGAAAGGCAAGGATGGCGCGGGCGTGGATTACGTGGTGCAGGCCATTCGGGCACGGGAACTGGCCACGGAAAAATACAACACCCTGTCTCCCGATTTTCAGCGCTTGCTGGAAGGGTATTGCGCGGGTTTTAACCAGTTTGCCAAAACGCATCCGAAAGAGGTGCTGCATAAAAAACTGATCCCCATTACCCCGCTGGACATGAGCACGTTCGGTGTGCTGCAACTGTACGTTTTTACGGGCGGCGACGCGGCGCTGCAATCCATTCTGGCGGGAAAAGTTCCGCTGGCTGAAATGCCCACGGCGCACGGTTCCAACGCCTATGCATTCAACTCGAACAAAACCAAAGACGGACAAGTGTACCTGAATATCAATTCGCACCAGCCCTGGGAAGGCATCGTGGCCTGGTATGAAGCGCACCTGTGCAGCCAGGAAGGTTTGAACATTGTCGGGGGGCTGTTTCCCGGCGCGCCCTGCATTTTACACGGTTGCAACGAGTACCTGGGCTGGGCGCATACGGTAAACAATCCGGATAAACTGGACGTGTACCAACTGGAAATCAATCCGCAAAACCATTTACAATACCGTTTTGACAATCAATGGCTTACACTCGAAGAGCGCAATATTCCGCTGAAGGTAAAAATGGCGGGCGTTAAAATTAAAGTCCACAAAAAAGCCTGGTGGAGCGTGTACGGGCCGACCTTCCGCAACAAGCAGGGTACGTTTTCCATCCGGAGTTCGGGCATGTTCGACATACGGGCATTGGAAGAATGGTACCGCATGAACAAGGCCCGCAGTTTCAGCGAATTTTACAACATCCTGAAAATGGAAGCCATTCCGGGTTTCAACCTGGTGTACGCCGACCGGCGCGACACGATTTTTTACCTCAGCAACGGCAAAATTCCCGTCCGCACGACTGGTTACGACTGGCAGAATACCTTGCCCGGAAATACCTCCCGTACCTTGTGGACGCAATTCCACCCCCTGGAAGACCTGCCGCAAACGCTCAATCCGCCATCCGGCTATTTGTTCAACAGCAACCATTCGCCGTTCAATGCCTCCGCGCCGGCCGATAATCTGGACGTCGCCCGTTTTGACCCGACCATGGGTTATGAAACCTACGAAAACAACCGCAGCCGCCGGTTTATGGAACTCATTGCTCCGCT
Organism: Bacteroidota bacterium; assembly: GCA_029561355.1. Taxonomy (GTDB): domain Bacteria; phylum Bacteroidota; class Bacteroidia; order Chitinophagales; family Saprospiraceae; genus M3007. The sequence goes on from JAKQJD010000388.1 coordinate 14,863, forward strand.
GGACAAAATCGATTATGCCGATTTCAAACGCATCAAATACGACCAGCAACTGCCTGCACAACTCTCTTATGCCGTCAACCTCGACAGTTTGATGGCGCTACCTCCGGCAAAATATCCGGACATCGCTGTGCTGCTGAACAATTTCCACCACTGGAACCGCCAGTCGAATGTACAGAATAAGGTCGCTACGCAATTTCTGGTGATGCTACAATACATTTCCCAGAAATACCACCTGACCACCATTTACCAGCGTAAAACGCTCACGACGGCGGAAAGCCTGGATGCGCTGCGTTTCACCCGATCATATTTGATGAAACACTTCGGCCGCCTGGACGTGCCGCTGGGCGATTACCAGAAAATGGTGCGCGGCAAAAAGGTGCTGCCACTGGCGGGTTTCCCCGACGCTATCGCCGCCATTTACAGCAAACCATACAAAAAAGGGATGGTACAGGGCTTTGTGGGCGACTGCCTGATTCAACTCGTGCGGTTTACGCCGCAAGGACCGATCATCGAATCCGTCAATACTTTCGGCGCTTCCAACCGCCCCGAAAGCAAACATTACAGCGACCAGATGGAGATGTTTCTGGAACACAAAACCAAGCCGATGAGCCTGGACAGGAAAGTGGTGTATGCGAAGGCCGAGCGGGTGTATCATCCTGGTTGAAAAGTTTTTTTTGCGCTTGACAGGAAGGGGAGATGAATCAACTCATCCGATGACTTCGAGTCATCGGATGAGTTGATTCATCTCCCCTTCCTGTCAAGCGCAAAAACAAATTCTTGATCATTCCCGACACTTACTCATTCGCACCCTTTATATGATAGTAAGCCGCCACCCGGCAATTCTCCACGGTCCACATTTGCAGCATCGATTCACCATTATCACCGCTGCACAATGAAAAACCTCTGCCTGTTCCTGCTGCTCTGCGCGCCGCTCCGGATGTTCTGCCAAACGGATGCTGCCGACAAATCCCTATCCCCTTATTTTATGGTCAATGGCGCTGCCACGGGCGTCGATGCGCTTCCGCTGAAAAACACCGCAGCGCAAGTCAACATCGCGGGCGTCGTAGCCGACGTCGTTGTTACCCAAACCTACATCAACAACGGCAAAACACCGCTCGAAGCCATTTACGTTTTCCCGGCATCCACCCGCGCTGCCGTGTACGGGCTTACCATGAAAATTGGCAACCGGCGCATCACGGCCCGGATCGCCGAGCGCAAACAGGCCCGCGCCGACTACGAACAGGCACGCAGCGAAGGCAAACGCGCCTCCCTGCTGGAAGAAGAACGCCCCAACGTGTTCCAGATGAATGTGGCCAACATCATGCCCGGCGACACCATCGACGTGGCCTTGCGCTATACCGAACTGCTCGTGCCGGAAGCGGGCAACTACGAATTCGTGTACCCCACCGTGGTCGGCCCGCGCTACACCAACGGAAAATCGAACAACAACGACGGCTTCACCGCCATGCTGTATCAGCACAGCGGACTGGAACCTACCTACCGGTTTCACCTGTCGGCGCACCTGGCTGCGGGTATGCCGATCCGCGATATGTACTCGCCTTCGCACCGCATCAGCGTATCGAACAACGGCGCTGCCGGCTCGGACGTGCTGCTCGACGCATCGGAAACCGGCGGCGGCAACCGTGATTTTATCCTGCGCTATTCCCTCAAACAGGAGCAGGTGGAAGCCAGCATTTTGCTGTACGACGACGGCAAGGAAAAGTTTTTCCTCTGTATGGCACAGCCGCCGCGGCAGCCGAAAGCGTCGGACATTCCGGCGCGGGAATATATTTTTGTCGTCGACGTGTCGGGTTCCATGAACGGTTTCCCGCTCGATATTTCTAAAAAACTGATGGGTGATTTGATCGGCAGCCTGCGTCCCGACGATCGTTTCAACGTCATTCTGTTTGCCGGCACCAGCAACCTGCTGGCAGAAAATTCCCTGAAAGCGAACAGGGACAACGTTGAAAAAGCCAAACAATTCATCGACAAACAGGAAGGCAGCGGCGGCACCGAACTGCTGCCCGCGCTCGACCGGGCGCTCAAACTGCCCCGCAATGACGCCGATTTGTCTCGTTCTATCGTAGTTGTCACCGACGGCTACATCGACGTGGAAGCCGAGGCCTACGAACTTGTGCGCAACAACCTCGATCAGGCCAACCTGTTCGCGTTCGGCATCGGTTCCAGCGTCAACCGGGCCCTGATGGAAGGACTGGCGCATGTGGGCGGCGGCGTACCATTTATCGTGACAAATCAGGAAGAAAGCCAGAAGGCAGCCGATCAGTTCAGGAAATACATCGATACGCCCGTTTTTTCGCAGGTAAAAGTGAAATTTGCGGGTTTCGATGCCTACGACGTGGAGCCCTCGCACGTGCCCGACGTGTTTGCACAGCGCCCCATCGTGATCATGGGTAAATGGCGCGGCGACGCCCAAGGCGAGATCGTAATCAAAGGTTATGCGGGTAAAAAATCGCGCGAAATCCGGGTGCCCGTTTACAATGCCGCACCCGACAAACGCAACGCCGCCCTCAAATACATCTGGGCCCGCGAACGCATCAAAATGCTGAGCGATTACAACAGTTTCGGTCAGGATGAAAAGCGCGACCAGGCGGTGACGCAGCTCGGCCTGCAATACAACCTGCTCACGGCGTTTACCTCGTTTGTCGCCATCGACGAAATTATTGCCAACAAAGGCGAACTCACCAGCGTAAAGCAACCGCTTCCGCTGCCGCAGGGCGTGTCCGATCTGGCGGTCGGTTTCGATCTGGGAATCAGCGGCATCAGCGGACTGAATACAGGCGGCGGACATGGCGGTCTGGTGCTGGCTGGCGGTCTGGTGCTGCTGTTGCTGGCAGCCCTTGCTTTCCGCAAAAGCCTTCGGCAGTTCACGGCATTTAGTGTGGTCGTCGTTGCATTTGGCTTGGGCAGTTGCGCACCATCCGAAAAGGTGGTTTACTGCGAAGAAAACAGTGTGGCCATCATTCTGGGTGAAGACCGCAGCACGAAGAATCCGTATTTTGCCAGCGCAGCGGCTTATTTTCGTGCCGATACAACGGCCAATATGGAGGTGACCACCTGCCCCAACCTGCAATCTGCTTATCAGTACCTGCGCACGCACCGGCCGGTGACGGGCCCATGGCAGCAGATCCGGCTGGTGGTACACAGCAATGAATGGACGGGCCTGCGCACGCCGATCGACAAAAACAGCGGCGACCGCACCAATGCGGCGGCTTTGAAAACGGCTTTGCAGCAAGGTACATTCGGCGACATTCCGGCAGCGCATTTCGATGCGAACACGCGCATCATCGTCGACGGCTGCAATATCGGTCAGGACACCTCTCTGCTGTGCGCATTGAGCCGTTGTTTCGGCGGCGTTTCAGTTTATGCCGCGCCTTATTTCAATATTTTTGAAAAACAGGAAGATGTCGCGGGTATTCAGCATTACCTGGCGGGATACCGCTACGTAATTTTCCCGCAAGGCAGTTACCCTGGAAATACCTCCGTGGCGAATCAACTGGCCGTTAAATACCCGGCCGACACGACCGACTGGGCCGCAGCGCTGCAACGCCGCCACCCGCGTTTTGCCGGCGACACTTACGTTCATTTTTTCAGTATCCCTGCCAACTGGATCACCCTGTATAACGACCCAAACCAACGACCGAACCCGAAAACAGATTCCGAAAAACTCGACTGGGTGCGCAGTCAGCCCGAACTCATGCAGCAACTTTCCGCGATGCGCCTGCACCCCGAGGATTTTCAGTGGACGCTCGCGCAAATAGACTACACCGGCGCGCCGGGTATTCAGGCGGAAGGTCAGGCGAAAATTTACGGCGTCATGCAGCCGCTGAAAGAAGTGAACGGCCAACTTGCGCAGGCGGACTTTGAGGATGCGCGGTATTACAACCAGGGGCAGGCGCCGAATTAGAGGTGAGAAATGAGAGGTGAGAAGTGAGATGCTTAGAGTACACCTCCCACCCTCAACACCTCAACAATCAACCCCTCTCCACCCTCAACAATCTCCACCCTCAACAATCTCAACATATGAAAAACCTTATTTTCCTGATGGCCGGTCTCCTGTTCGTGTCTTCACTGCATGCACAGGAAGATCAGGAATATCAGATACGGGCTTCAAGCAGCGATGGTACAAGATCCGATTGCAAAGCCATTGTCATTGCTCCTTCGGGGCTGAAACTAAGAAGCCGGCCCGATTTCAAATCGACTACCATAGTGGTCATTCCGTTTGGTAAAGAAGTGTCATATGGTTGTGATGCAAGTCTAAGCCAGGGCGTACCGATGGTTTACGATGCCGATTCGATCCAGGGCGCATGGCTGCGTGTGTTCTGGCGGGGCCAACATGGGTACGCTTTTTCAGGGTACCTCGGCAACGGCATTTTAAAAATGGACAAGCCCTTTTACCTGCTTGCCGAAGAGAGTGCCTGGTGCTGGGACGATTCGTATATTTCTTCCGATTACAACTATTACGGGGTTTATCCGAATGCAGACACCTCTTCTTTTGTCATCAAAAAACTCCGCCCCCTGTTTTTCAGTCGCTTTGAATACGGCATAGGCGGCATCACTTTTACCCTTCAGCAGCCGAAACCATCCTGGTTTGCCTTTGCCAGCAGGGAGCCCTTTTCGGAAGGAAAATTCCAGATATCGAAACCCAAACCGGCACCGTTGAATATTTGGAACGGCGAACCTGACCAGCACAAAAAAACAGACATCCCTCGTACGAACTGGGAAATCAAAATAAAAATGGATACGATTCAGGAGAACGACGACACGCCGGATGTGCGGCAACGCCTGATCATCCGCGACAAAAAAACGGGCACCTGGCATTATCTGTTTGATCGTTCCATTTACTTTCATGCGTGGGACCTGAAATGGACGGGCGATATAGACGGCGACGATATACCCGATTTTATGCTCGATATATCCACGGGCCATGAGGGCGGCATGATGCTTTTCCTGTCTCGAAACCCTGGTAAATGGAAATTCGTAAAACTGGCCGGGATGTACTTTTGGGGCGATTGCTGCTAAAAAGGTTGGGCTTCTCCGAAGCCAACGGGTTCATTATTCCTGAGTCAGAACCCTACCGAGCCCATAATCATGTATTCATAAAAATCATTCAAATCAGCGGTCAAAATCAATGGTCAGACAAATGCTCCCCACCGACGCCGGCGCCATCGCCGCGCTTTCCTACCAACTCGGTTATCCGGCAAGCCCGGAAGAAGCCGGCCGCCGCATCGGCGCATTGCTGGAACACCCGGACCACTGCGTGTTCGTGGCCGAATCCGGCGAGCAGGTCGTCGGCTGGATTCACGGTTTTTATACCATCAACCTGGAATCCGACCCGTTTGTGGTCATCGCCGGGCTGGTGGTAGATGAGCGTCATCGTAGGCAGGGCATCGGCAAGGTTTTGATCGATGCGGTGGAAGCCTGGTCCGTTTCCATAAACTGCGGCCGGGTGCGCGTGCGCTGCAACGCCGTGCGCACGGAAACGCACCGGTTTTATGAAGCGCTGGGGTTTTTGGCAGTGAAGGCGCAGAAGATTTTTGACAAGCGGGTTGGGGGGTAAAGCGCTGATTTTCAATTAAATTCATCACCCATGAACTATAAACATCTCCTGATCTGGATACTGACGGTTGTAGCATCTCTCTACTTCCTGTTCATGCCCCGGCAATGTGCAAGGATAGGCGAGCAGGTCTATTACCTTTCAGACATTCAAACCGATTCCGTCCTCACAGTCCCTTTAAATGGCCGGAATGGAGAGGAATTCATCTTTTCACCCCTTCAAAGAAAAGCAGTCTGGTTACTGGGAAATGGCGAAAATATAGAGGTCGATTTTACAAAAATGGCTATTAAACCTTTGCGGTCGGTACTACAGGATTCGTTCAAGGGGGCTTTTAGTCTGATAGGTAAAGATCCGTTCAGCGCCAATTCTTTTCTGTATGCCAGAACAGGTGGCGAAGGAGGTATTGTTTGGTATGATCAGGGCAAAAAAACGGTGATTTGTAAAAATGAATACATGGCATGTGTGCTGTTTGAAGAAGACCGGATCTGGGTCTGTTTAAGTATCGGGTTGATACGCATCCACCGTTCGACAGGGCAAATCGATACAATAAATGGCTTGCCGTCCATCCGCATCAACCACATCGAGCGAACAGAAGATGCCTTCGACCGGCTGGTACTAAATGGCACTATTCTGTACACCCCCGCGACCGGTGGCTGGGAATATCAGGCGCCATCTACAGATTGCCAAAGACCAGCTTCTTTCTGGACACTGACGGGTATGGATATTTCCCAGCAGTCATTCAGAGCGATTCATTACACCGACCCGAAAGGCATGATTCATCCACTGCATGAAAAAGGCGGATTCCAGGGCAACCTTCTTTGCGCTCGGCACAGTACGTTGTGGACTGAAGCGTGTTACCAGGACACGCTTGTTTTGAACAAATTTAATTTTTTATCTTCCTCACAGGATCAGTTCAAATTTCCGCAACTCCGTATGACGGGCTCTCCACATGCACAGGACAGGGTTTGCACGAACGGAAATTTACTTGTGTGGAAATCTGTAGAAGGCTGGTCTGTTTTGAATTCAAAAAGCAGACAACTTCTTTATTTTCAACAAAATACACCTATAGACATCAGACAGGTCGACATCGACAGCCGGAATCTGTATGTACTTTTTCAAGACCGATTCATGATCGTTTCTCTCGAATGGATGCTCCGACGGGCTGTTCCGATGAATACTTTTTACACGGAAAACCAGGATTTTCAGTCTCACCTCGACACCATTTTTCAGGAACAGGATTTAGACCGTAAAACGAACTTGTTTCAAAGCCTTCATGCACGCTTTGACAAGACCCGAAACCCGTTTGTCCGGTGGCAATTGAAGTACTATAATTCGATTTCGTCCGGCCCATACTATATTAATATTTCTGACAGTAAATCTGTAGCCTGGATGGAGAATCAAATCGCGCAAGGCAAAATGGACAGTGTGTCACGGGCTTATTATTATGAAAACGGGGTACTGTATTTTTCCCGGCAGATGAACATCGAAAAAGCCCGCCAATACGGAAAAAAATACAGCAACCTGACTGGAAACAGCCAATGGATTGCGCTGAAAGCACTTCAAACTTTTGTCCGGCAGCGCGACAGTATAAGTCGTATCGGACTCCCGGATGACGAATATGCTTATGCATACGCAGTTGTAATAGGAAATTTCTGCAATGGCAGCCCCGCTTTTGAATCAGAGAGTATGGCGGATATGAGCAAGGCAGTCGAACAATACAAAAAAGTAACGACGCAGTACCCGAACAGCGCCCGGGCAGACGATGCCGCATTTAATATGCTCGAGATCGATTTGTTTGGTTATTGTGAAGGAGGCTGTGACTATTGGCCGAAAGACCTGAAACGGCTGGATGATTTTTTAAAAAAATACCCGGAATCCGATCAAATCCTTCATGCCTGGATTGATGCCGCCAATATCGCTTTGGAATTACGGGACGACGATCCTGCTGTTTATCGCCGGTATGCGAAACGAGGCCTAGAGTACCTGTTAAAAATCAAAAACAAGTATCCGGAATTTGTCCTGACGGACGATTACAAATTTATGCAGCGATCCTTCCGTGACCGCATAGACCTGTTTTGGGAAATTTCGGCGGGCAGCGATAACAAGATTTACAAACCCGGCCAACCCATCCTGATTAGTTTAACCCTGCAAAACCTGAATGACAGTACCCAGACACTCACTGTAAACCCGCACCAGTTATTTTTTATCCGTGTTTCCTATGCGCCGGATACTGATTGCGCCCGGGTAGACGCGCCTTTCAAAACAGTGCGGGAAATGCCCCAAAATGAAAAAGGGAACCCGACGAACCTTCGAATTCCTCCCAGGGGCAGTAAAAAATGGACGCTGAATCTGATGTCCGATCTTTCATACCATTATCAGGATTACCGGCGCCTGGGGCTTTACGACTTTTCCAAACGAGGTCACTACTTCATTACCGTGGAAATACAGACCTGGAACATGCCGAAAGTGGGATATAAGGAAATCGAGGTGGTGGTAGAGTGAGCGTTTTTGCACGTCCCGTTTCTTTCAGCATTTATCCTCATTGTCAGACACGAAAGGAATAAACTTTACATCATTGGATAATAAGCCATTTTTGCAATGACAAATAACACCAAAAAATGAACGTCAAAATATTCTCATTACACGCTCTTATCCTGCTGTTGCTCTGCCCCGTCCTCCTTTTTTCCCAAAGCCACCTCTCCCTCGCCCCCTACCGAAAAGGCAACCATTGGGGCTATGCCAACCCGAAAACCGGAAAGATCGTGGTGCCGCCAGATCTGGATTCTGTCGGACTGTTCCGGCGGGAAGAGTGGTACGACAATCCGGTCGCGTGGGTGAAAAAAGACGGGCGGTACGGATTGATCAACACGTCAGGGAAAGTGATACTTCCAATTCAGGAGAAAGAAATTGCTTCCTTTAGAATAGAAAAAGTACACAACGTTTTTTTTGCAGTTGTGCGTTATCCGCCGCCTGAAAATGCGATCAAACAGGAAGCGCGGATAAAAGAGGATACCGAAAACGGTTATGAAGAGGCCGTATTTGAGATGTTGAATGGCGACACCGTGGCTATTCAGGTGCAGTACGAAAAAGAGATTGCATTTAACATCGGGAATGATGTTATTGAAATCGACAACACGCCTTACCCTGTTGCTTTTTTTGACGGGCGCGGGCGCTTGCTAAGCCCCGCTTTTTATTATGAATGGCGGATA
>JAKQJD010000404.1 GCA_029561355.1 Bacteroidota bacterium
CAGAATTCGCGTACGGCCGTCGTGATACCCGTTGCCAGTACAAAATCGTCGGGTTTTTCGTGCTGCATGATGCGGTACATCCCTTCCACGTAGTCGCGGGCATGCCCCCAATCGCGCTCGGCGTCGAGGTTGCCGAGGAAAAGTTTGTCCTGTAGGCCCAATGCGATCTTGGCCGCCGCCCGCGTGATCTTGCGGGTCACGAACGTTTCGCCGCGCAAGGGACTTTCGTGGTTGAATAAAATGCCGTTGCTGGCGAAAATGCCGTAGGATTCCCGGTAGTTCACCGTGATCCAGTAGGCGTATAATTTGGCGACGCCATAGGGCGAGCGCGGGTAAAACGGCGTTTTTTCCGACTGCGGTACCTCCTGCACGAGTCCGTACAATTCGGAGGTAGACGCCTGGTAAAACCTCGTTTTTTCCGTCAGTCCCAGCAGGCGGATGGCTTCCAGGATGCGGAGTGTGCCGATCCCGTCGGCATTGGCCGTGTATTCGGGCGTTTCGAAACTTACCTGCACGTGGCTTTGCGCGCCCAGGTTGTAAATCTCGTCGGGCTGCACCTGCTGGATGATACGGATGAGATTCGTACTGTCGGTCAGGTCGCCGTAGTGCAACACGAAATGCCGGTTGTTGACGTGCGGATCTTCATACAGGTGATCCACCCGCTCGGTATTGAACAGCGAACTCCGGCGTTTGATGCCGTGGACTTCGTAGCCTTTTTTCAGGAGTAATTCGGCGAGGTATGCCCCGTCCTGCCCGGTAATGCCGGTGATGAGTGCTTTTTTCATAAAAGTGATTAAATTATTGATCCAGCCGTTCCATCAGCAAACACAAAGGAACGGCATAAAACGGAAGGGCATGCATGGCGATTCTGCCGATAGTGAAATCCCTACACATCACAATGCCCAGGCCAAACAGGAACAAAGGTAGAACCTGGATGACGGGATGCAGATACAATTCCTTCTTGTGAAAAATGCCCGCTCTCCGGCCGGTGAAAGCCAGGATCATCAATAGGAAGAACGGTATCCAGTTCATGTAAAAACCTTTGACGGAAACCAGGGCGGGATAACTCGATTGCACGCTATCCCAGAACCTGAAAACGTCGGTTTGGTAGGTGTAAATACCGGTTGGCAGGTCGACCCAATGCCGGATCAGCAGGTAAAGGCAAACAGACGAAACGCTGATCAGCAAGGGAAAGACGACCTGTTTCCATTTGATTTCCCCGACAAGCATTCCCAGGAAAAAAAACGTAAAAACAAGCCCGATCTTTTCATTTACAACTGGCGAAAGAAGTATCAATCCGCCTGCTATATATGGTTTTTTTATAAAGTAAAGGCACAGCGCCGTGTAAAACAGGAAAAGGGAGTCCGCACCGTACGGAGCAGCATACCAGGAAAGCAGCACCATCAACGATGCAACTGCGATGGAAAGTCCTGCGGGTTTGTTCAGCCGGTTGCGCAGCAGCAGGAAAACGGTGCAAAAAAAGGCGTATACAAACAGGAAACTGGTAAATGCCAGTGCCTGTAATGCCCGGATTTCATCGGGATTTTCCGAAACGGTCAACTTGGATAACGGTATGACAGGCAAGACCTTGTACCAGAGAAAAGCGGTGCCGTAATAGGCGAATCTGTACCCCGACGGAGCGCCTAAAACGGCGTATGCTCTTTTTCCATCGAGATACAGCACGTAATCATAATAGTTGTCGAATGGAAATGTTTGGAATGCTGTGAGGCGGAAATAGATGAAAAATAACGGCAGGAGCGCCAAAAACACAAAGCCAAGTACAAAAATATGTTGGGTGTTTTTTTTCACAACTCACAATCAGGCGTGAACGAAGGTTTACGGATTTGCGCGGATTTTGATGGCCTTGCGGCCATTTTGGTGACGCCGCCCGTAGGAATAATGGCAACGCGGATGACGCGGATTTTTGCGGATTTACGCGGATTTTTGATGGCCTTGCGGCCATTTTGGTAATGCCGCCCGTAGGAATAATGGCAACGCGGATGACGCGGATTTTTGCGGATTTACGCGGATTTTGATGGCCTTGCGGCCATTTTTTACCACAAATGTGAGTCGTCCTCCGAATTTTTTGGCCTTGAAATATTACTGATTCCGGCTTGTCTTCCTGTCGGGACCCGTCCGCTCTACGAGGGAAAGAATCAGTGTAAATGCGTCGTAGCGTGGACGGGTCCCGACAGGAAGACAACTCGGAATCGGTTACTATTCAAAGCGAAAAAACAAGTGATGTATGATTGGTTTTGTGCTTGTCCTCCCCCGGCCTGCGGCCACCCCCTCCGAAGGGGGATACGCTCCGCCCTCGGCTTGAGGAATAGAATTTAGATAAATAAGCAGTTCATTTTCAACGCCTTGTCTACACTTAAGCCGAGCGCGAAGCCTATCCCCCTTCGGAGGGGGGGGGCGCAGGCCGGGGGAGGATATCCGCGAAAATCCGCTTTAAAATCCGCGTAATCCGCGTTGCAATTAACTCTACGAAAGGACTCTACGAGGGAAAAATCCGCGTAAATCCGCTTTAAAATCCGCGTAATCCGCGTTGCAATTATTCCTACGGTGTACGCTACGAAGGAAATCCGCGTAAATCCGCTTCCCATCCGCGTAATCCGCGTTACAACTCACAACTCACAACTTCAATTTTCGCGTCCATATTCCGTTGCAGCCAGTGCTCCAGCACCACCAGCATCCAGATATGCGAAGCGAGCACGTTGTGGCTCCGGTTGTTGAACTGCTGCAACATACGCCGGATATAGGCTGGGTCGAGCAGCCCGCGGTCGCACAGGGCGTTCAGGCGTTCGTCGCAGAAAGTATGAAGTTCCCCGCGCAGCCATTGTTCCCAGGGGAGGGTGAAGCCCATTTTCGGGCGGTGCACGATTTCCGGCGGCAGCAGGTCGCCCAGCGCGCCGACCAGCAGCGCCTTAGGTGTGTGCGGATATTTTACGGAATCGGGGAGCGAAAGCACGTATTCCACCAGGTCGTTGTCGAAAAACGGCACACGCACTTCGAGGCCCGAAGCCATACTCATCTGATCGGTATCTTTCAGGAGCATGTGGGTGGTGTAGCCGCACATTTCGCCGATGGAATATTGGGAAAGCAGGGGAAGGCGCTGGATCGCGTCCTTATGCCGGTGCAAAAAGGTGAACACCGGATTCTGTACCGGCTGCTGTCCGAGCATTTTGGCGACCGTTCTTTTGTCATAAATGCCGCGGAACTGCGGATACACAAAATCCAGGTCGAAAGCGGGCACGTTCAGCAGTTCGCCCATGCGGCGGATTTTTGTGGAATGCCCCAGCCACTCCAGCGGCGTTCCGGCCAGATGCCGCAGCAGAGCCGGGATTTTCCACAAAAAGTGGTGTTTCCAGTGAAAAAAGCGCCGCAACGTAGCATATCCCGCAAAAAGTTCGTCGCCGCCCAGCCCAGACAATGCTACCGTCACGCCCGCTTTTCGGGTCATTTTCGACACCACGTAGGTATTGATGCCGTCCAGCGTAGGCGAATCCAGCGCATCGAGCATATTGGGCAGT
>JAKQJD010000412.1 GCA_029561355.1 Bacteroidota bacterium
TGTGCGCATTGATGGCAGCGATGGCGCCTGTTTCGATACCGCATTTGAGAATGGAAGCGTCGTTGGATTGCATGGATGCCACGAAATTTTTGTGGTGGTCGGCCAGGTAATTGGCGTTGTTGCTCTTGCGCTGATCGGGCAGATCTTCAATTTCGTATACCACGATGCCGTCGTCGTTGCGCTTGGTTTCAGGAATCACTTCCCATCCGTCGCGATTGACCACCATTGTGCCGTTATTACCAATGAAAGCGATGCCTTCCGTTTTGCCGTACGGTCCGTTGTCGATACCGACAGCATGTTCCCAAAGCATATTGAATCCTTCAAACTCAAACACCGCCTGCAGGGTATCGGGCGTTTCCGATGCATCGTCGGGATAGGCGAGTTTGCCGCCGGAAGCCATTACGGAACGGGGCGCTGTGACACCCATGAAGTACAGGGCGATGTCGATTTCGTGCACACCCCAGTCGGTCATCAGCCCACCGGCATAATCCCAGAACCAGCGAAAGGTAAAGTGAAACCGGTTGGGATTGAACGGGCGCTTCGGCGCCGGTCCGAGCCACATATCGTAGTCGACACCTTCCGGTGGCGCGCTGTCGGGTTTCACAGGAACGGAAGGCATCCAGCCCTGATACGACCAGCATTTTACGAGGCGGATATTGCCAAGTTTACCCGTTTTCAGGTAATTATGTGCCTGCTGGTAATGTGCGCCGCTGCGCTGCCATTGCCCGATCTGCACCATTTTGGTATTGTATTTTTTGGCGGCAGCCAGCATGATATTGCATTCCTCGATGGAATTGGCGAGCGGTTTTTCGCAATACACGTGGTTGCCGGCCGACAACGAATCAGTGAAGGCGAGGCAATGCCAGTGGTCGGGAGTAGCGACAATGACAGCGTCCAACTCCTTCATTTCCAGCATTTTCCGGTAATCCTTGAAGATTTTAGGTTTTTTGTCCCGGAGTTCTGCCACATTGCCTGCGCGTTCGTCGAGTACACTTTGGTCGATATCGGCCAGCGCAATACAATTCACTTCGGGGATATTGGAGAGTGCCGCCTTCATGTTGGACCACCCCATGCCCTTACAGCCGATCAGGCCGTAATTGATCTGGTCGTTGGCAGAAATACGACGACGGTTTCCGGCGAAGGCTTGTAAAGGCAAAGAACCTGCAATCCCGGCGCCGATCATGGCGGCAGAGGTTTGGCGAATGAATTTACGGCGACTGGAAGACATGATAGTTTGTTTAATTTTCGAAACAAGGATTCATGTCCAAAGGTATTTTATGTTTCGATTATTTGCTTCGCCGGTGTGAGTTCTTTATTAAAACACGTAATTCACCGTCAAATTAAACCGGTAAGCCGGCATCACCCAACCCGGTGAATGTGCTTTCACGCTGTTGCCATCGATCTCCGCTACGAGTTTCGAGCCGATGATTGGAATATCATCTACGGCATCCTGCACTTTATCACGAAAAGCGACGACATCGTTATCCGGGTCCGTCGATTCATAGGTCAGCGTTCCGCGCATCCATTTCAGGTCGACACCTGCCACCGTCGCATCCAGGGTCATGTGTTCGCCGAGACGGAATTGCCAGCCTACTGCACCACCGAAACCGAAGCCGCTCAATGCGCCGGTGATCTTCGTTTCTCCCTGACTTTCCGTGTTTTCCGTGATATGATCCAGCCAGATTCGGTTGTAACGGGCATAAGGCGCCAGGTACAGGCCGCGCGGCGCATTTTGAGAGAGGTAGAAACGGTGTTCGGCCGACACGCCAAATGCGTGGAATTTATTGGTGGTTGCCTTATCGTTGTCATTGATTTCCAGGTCGTTGCTCAGCCAGTTGGCCGCTTTGCTGCCACGCGGAATGCCGATCAGGATGGAAATGGATTTGTTGTCGGCATATGCCCATTCGCCATGTACGTTGACTTTACCGCCCGGCAGCAGCAGACTGAGCGGCGCCAGGCCGACGGAAAAATGCTGGTCGGACGAAGAGGACTTGTTGGAATAGCGGCGGCTTTGCGCCTGGGCAGAATTCAGGAAACTTCCCAGAAACAGAAGGATGAATGTGCCGGCAAAAATGTTTTTCATGTGCTGTTGTATGATGTTACGGCCCTTTAATTGAGCAGACAGGCATAAAACGCACAGGCCATTGCGGCATTGCCGGCATTTGGTTAAGCCGGTACTAAAGTCCGGGAGCAAATGTTAAAATACCGCGTCAGTATTGTTTGTTGCCACAATTACACCTGGATGCGATGCTCTGCACATCCATCAGGTACCAGTTCATATCCTGTTTTTCTTTTTCAAATGCGGCTTTTACAAAACCATACGGGAGTTGGGGATTGCTTATATATAAAACGGTTTGAATGGTGCTTTTAGAAGCATCGGAGCACTCCGGCGCCGTGCAAAATTTTCCGGCAATGTATTGTTTCTGAACGATGTGGAAGGAATCCAGGCCGATCGAGACGCGGTTGGTATTGATCACCTGCATTACACTGTCGGTGTAGTAAATAAAAGGGCGGTATACTTTCCCTCCCGTCATGGCCAGCAGTTCGTTTTGAAAGTAGTATTCCGCTTTACGCGAAGAAAGATTCTGATGTGCGTAATCGTAGCAGTTAGCCAGCACCGACGGAGGAATATTTCCATTTTCAAACTCCGTTTGCAGGATTTTCATCATTTTTTCAGCAGTTTGGCCTTTCAAATACGTGATCCCATTCACGATGTTGTTTATTCCACTCCAAATTTCTTCCCCGTTTTCGTTCAGGCAGCCGATTTTTTCTTCGGAAGGAAATCCATACTTCGTGTACAGGTCGAAAAACCGTTCCGCTGTATGATCGTGTGGCAACATGGTATTCAGATCTGCCTGATAGGACTCATACAAATTGTAAAAAGCCTTTTTAAAAATTTCGGTTCCCGGCTTCGGCTTCTCGCGGAAATTCCGGACAAAATCCAACCCGGAAGCGTCAAAGATCCGCCTGGGCAACTGGCTGAATACCTGTGCAGAATCCATGCCCTTGTCGCGCAGCATAAATTTTAATAAAACGAGGTTTCTTTCATGAAAACCGTTTTTGCTGTTAACGATAAACGCATTTTTAAGATCGGCAAAAAAGGGAACCGGTTTGTGCCGGAAAGCCTCCTCATAGTTTTGAGCGGCGACTGGAAAGTTGTCGGCATGGAGAGCGCGGGCTGCCAGATTGACGAATTTGAAATAAGCGGAAAGTTCCGCGTTCATTGCAGGGCGCTGAAGTTGGGCCTGCGCCATGGAGAATTGCAGGAATCCAATTAATAACAGGGTCTTCTTCATAAATAAAGTTGATATCGTAATACTCAAATCCTCGTATCCTCAAATCCTCATTCCTTATCCTTGTGTCCCTTCAATAAAGCGACAATCGCCATAGCATGACCATGGCCGAGAGCGAACTCTTCCTTCAGCCAGTTCACAATTTCACCGGCCTTCACGCCGGTTTTGAGGGCGCCGTTTTTGGTGAATCCTTTTTCTTCGGCCATTTTTTTAAAATCCCCGGGTGTTTTCCCGGTTTTAGCCTGAATGTTGTCGAGATACGCTTGAAATGACATAAGCAGCAGGTTTTGTTTTTAAATAGAAAGCGAATCGAGGCCGCAAAATTGTGTTTTGAAAGGTTAAAAATTCAACCCGCCTCAACCAAATTCTCGTATTTATCCTTGTATGTATAAATTTCATCATAATCCGGCCGGCATTTTTCGGCCCGTTATGACCTGTTTTTTCACCCAAATACATCGATTTTAGTTCACCCGCTATCGCCTTCTGTGCGTGGGCGCAGAGTTAAAAAACCAGCGACGATAGCACAAATTTTAATACCATGAAACATATTTTGAAATTAACCATGAGCGGCCTGTTGTGTCTCGGATTCTACTTTCTGCAAGCACAACCGCCGGTAACCATCGACACTACTCTTGCGGGCCGGAAAATGTGGGTCGATTCCACATCCCGTCCCGAATACCAGACCAACCTCATGGTTGAAAAACTGTCGCTTACCGAATCCCAGCGGACCAAAGTAAACGATATAAACATGCGATACGCGGACAAGCACAAGATGATGCTCGATAGCGTGCGCGGCACCAATAAAACGGCGATGCGCGAAAAATCGGCAACGCTCCAGCAGCAACAGGACGCCGAACTGAAATCCGTTCTGACCAACGATCAATGGAATAACTGGCAGAAATGGCAGACAGATGAACGCGCTAAAAAAGGTGATCATCACAAGGACATGAACCACGACCACATGCATGATCCGAATATGAAGCAGACGCCAGATCCGAGTATGAAACCGGCGCCAGATCCGAACAAGAAACAGGCACCCGACCCAAATATGAAGCAGACGCCCACTCCGGCGCCCGCTCCAAAACCCACTCCGGCTCCTGCGCCCAAGCCCAAGCAGACTCCAAAGCCCAGCCAGACCTCCCCTCCGGGTGGCGGCGGCCAATAAAGCCTGATTTCCGATTCGCAATTTAACGGTTTATGTGTTTTTGTGTTTATGTTTATCTCTTTCGTAAAACATCGACACAAAAACCATAAACCTTTTTTTATTCTACCCGCTCATGAGACACTTCTTGCTGCTTCCCTTCCTGTTGTTTACTCAGTTCCTGTCCGCACAAAATGCGAACATCCGTGGAAAGGTCATCGATGAAAACAATGTGGCCATGCCCGGCGCTACGGTCAAACTCGAACGGCTTTCCGGGGAATTGGCCAAAGGAGCCGTTACGGACGTGGAAGGTCAGTTTGCACTGGCACAAGTGGATAGCGGTAGTTACCTGTTGAAAATCAACATTTTAGGGTATGAAGAATTAAGTACGCAGGTAGACGTGGATTCCCGGGACGTAAATCTGGAGCCCATCCGCCTGGTGCTGAACGCGCAACTGCTGAACCAGGTGGAGGTCAAATCCCAAATGATCACCGCCATTCAGAAAGGCGATACCAGCGAGTTTAATGCAGGCGCTTTCAAGGTGATGAAAGACGCCAATGCGGAAGACCTCATTCAGAAAATGCCGGGCGTGACCATGGAAAACGGGCAGATGAAAACGCAGGGTGAAAATGTGCAGCAGGTGCTGGTGGACGGCAAACCGTTTTTTGGCAACGACCCCACGGCAGCGTTGAAAAATCTGCCCGCCGAATTGATCGAAAAAGTGCAGGTGTTCGACGCGCAAAGCGATCAGGCACAATTCACCGGGTTCAATGACGGCACCACGACCAAAACCATCAACATCGTCACCAAGGGAGGTATGCAAAACGGGCAGTTCGGAAAAATATATGCCGGTTACGGGTATGAAGACAAATACCAGGCGGGCGGAAATATCAATTTCTTCGATGGAGACCGACGTATCAGCCTGATCGGGATGACTAACAATATCAACGTACAGAATTTCGCAGCCGAAGACATCCTCGGCGCAATGGGCGGCGGTGGCGGCGGCGGTGCACGGGGTGGTGGCAGAAATGCCGGTGGCGGCCGGGGCAACGCAGGCGATTTCCTGGTAGGTTCGTCGGGCGGCATTTCCACTACCCATGCATTCGGTATCAACTACTCCGACAAATGGGGCAAAAAGGTGGACGTTTCGGGTAGTTATTTTTTCAATAAGGGCATTACCAACTCAGAAAAAATCACCAGCCGGCAATTCCTCAACGAAGAGAACATTGCCGATGAAATTTACGATGAAAACAGCAACAGCAGATCCGACAATACCAACCACCGCTTCAACCTGCGCATGGAATTCAAACTCGACAGCATGAACACGATCATGCTGCGCCCACGGCTGACCGTTCAGAACAATGGCGGAAATTCCAATACCGTCGGCCAGACCGTCCTGGGTAGCAGGCTGCTCAACGCTACTACAAACAACTACCTTTCCGATTACGACGGCCTCAATTTCAGCAATTCGCTGCTCTGGCGCCACAAATTCCAGAAAAAAGGCCGCACGCTTTCACTCGACGTCACCACCGGTTTCGCACCTAAAAAGGGAGAAAACACGCTGCAATCTATCAACGGTTTTTTCACCGATTCGCTTCCTTCCATCGATTCGCTCGACCAGCGTTCCCGCCTCGACGTGAACAACTGGAACGCAGCCGGCAACCTGGAATATACCGAACCTGTCGGAGAAAACGCGCAATTGCTTTTCAATTTTCGCCATAGTTACCAGCAGGAATCATCCGACCGCAGGGTGTTCGACTGGGCGGAAACGACCGGCGAATATGATCAACTGAACCAACCGCTGAGCAACGTTTTTTCCAACGACTACCAGACAGAACAGGGTGGGGTGGGCTACAACTACACGAAAGGCAAGGACTTCAACATTTCCGCAAGGGTGAATGCTCAATGGGCCAACCTGATGAACGACCAGACTTTTCCACAAACCATTTCGCTGGACACGCGTTTTTTCAACGTCCTGCCTTCCGCCAACCTGCGTTACAACCTCGATAAAAACCGGAATATCCGCCTGAATTACCGCGCCAGCACGCAGTTGCCTTCCGTCGATCAACTTCAAAACGTAGTGAACAACAGCAATCCCTTGCTACTGACTGCCGGTAATCAGGATCTGGATCAGTCGGAACAGCACAATATGTTCATCCGCTACCAGGCAGTTAATCCCGGCAAATCCACCTCGTTTTTCATCATGGCAGGCGGCAGTGTTGTGCGCGATTACATCGGCAAAAGCACGTTTCTGGCCAGTAGCGACAACCCGATTTTCGGCGACCTGGAGGTACCGCCCGGTGCGCAGTTGACCATTCCCGTCAACCTGAACGGATACCGAAATGCCCGCAGTTTTGTCTCCTACGGTATGCCTATCAAAAAGATCAAAAGCAACCTGAATTTTGACGTGTCTTACAATTACGGACGCACACCGGGGCTCGTAAACGAAGACCTGAACTACGTCACCACCAATTCGTTCGGCGCCGGCGTCACCGTAAGCAGCAACGTCAGCGAAACGCTCGACTTCTCGGTTTCGACACGCCCCATCTGGAACAACAGCAGTAACACCCTGCAAACTGCCGCCAATACGGAATACCTGACGCTTAATTCCCGCGCAAAACTCAACTGGCAAATTATCGAAGGTTTCGTGCTGCGCACCGACCTGACACATACCCTGTACTCGGGCCTGTCCGAAGGCTTCAACCAGAACTACTGGCTTTGGAACCTCGCCATCGGCAAAAAAATACTGAAAAACCAGCGCGGAGAAATTTCCCTGGCCATCAATGACCTGCTCAACCAGAACCGGAACGTGCAACGCAACGTAACGGAATCATACATCGAAGACACGCGCACCAACGCCCTGACGCGGTTCGTCATGCTGTCGTTTACCTATAACCTGCGCAATTTCAATAC
>JAKQJD010000422.1 GCA_029561355.1 Bacteroidota bacterium
TTATTCTTTCGGGGAGAACATCCAATATGTGATCCACATCGACAACGATGCAAGCATTCCGGGCGATGAAATCATTTACCGCTTCACTTTTCAGAAGGTGAATGAAGATCCATCCACATTTTTCAACATCCGACTGGGTCTGGAAAACCTGAAAACCACGTACACGCTGGAAAGAAGTATCAACGGCGGCAACACGTACACGACAGTCATTTCCAACGGTATCGTTCCGCCGCCCAACATCGGCCCACGTTCCATCGAATCGGCTGTCGGACTGGGTTCCGACTATGAAAGCCTGATCACCGGCGCCATCAAACTCGCCAGCACCGGCGAAAAAGTGTACTGCGGTCCGGCTGACGATCCTTTCTTCGTCGACCTCGGCGGCATTTTCGACCTGGGCGATGCGCCTCGTCAGAATGGTAACTCCCGCGACGGCCTCGGCCGTTACAACGTGCACTCCATCGCTATTCAGGTGCCGATTCTGACGCTGCGTAAAGCAGGTGCTCCTTTTACACCCGACAATATCCTCGACGGCGATTTCGTCATCGGCGTATGGGCTTCTGCCAATCGCCAGGCCATTCAGACCCTTCAATCGGGCGGTGAAGCGCCGACCAACGGCGGCGAATGGGTTCAGGTATCGCGCCTGGGTATGCCGCTGACCAACGAGGCGGTGATACCGATCGGCCAGAAAGACTTCTGGAACCGCATCACGCCGTACGATGAAATCACGGAAACCACGCTGGACGAGTATTTCTACAACCCCGAACTGGCGTTGTACATGGATGATTCGCAATTCGGCACGGCTGTTCCGGCATTCTCCGCACTCCGTATTCAGCGCAATTCGCTCCAGGGTTTCGACTTCGGCAACACCCATGACGGTTTGTTTGCCCTGAAAGGAAGCCCTGCACTTGCAGGTACTGCTCTCGACGATGCCGTTTTCGGCACGTTGCTGCTTCCCGCTGCCGGCAAACCGCGTTCGGTCGACCTGTGGCCTATTTTCCACACGGGCGTTCCGAATATGCGTCCTTACCAACTGGCTACCGGTAAAAACGGCGACCCGCTGGCAGCAGGCAAACCCTTTATCAACAATTTCCTCCCGAACGGCGGGGATATGCTTCGCCTGAACATGGCGGTGCCGGTAACACCTCGCGACGACCCGAAATTCAGTTCCATGGGTATTATTCAGGCTGCTGTACTCGGACTCACTGATCCGGCATACAACCAGTCCGCCGCTCTTCAATCCATCCCGAACATGGACGGCTTCCCGAATGGCCGCCGCCTCGAAGACGACGTAACAGCCATCGAACTACAGGCTGTTGCAGGCGCTGCACTGGCCGCTATCGGCCTGTGGTACGACGATTACACAGTCGGTGGAGCCAATCCGGTAACGCCGCAACTGGTCAACGTGATCACTTACCGCACCGGTGTGAACCAGAACGACAAACCGTTTAAATCTGCCTTCCCGTACGTTGCTACTCCATGGAGAGGAACGGAAGTTGGACAGTAAATGTGTGTATGGTTTATGGTGTTTCCTATTTGGCACACAAACCGTCACCACCCTCATTCTTAACGATTAAAATCATCCATGATGAATTTTCAACTCATAAAACAAGGCTTGCTGGTCATCGCCTTGTGGTCGGCAGCCATTTCTGCAAGTTGGGCTTCCAGCCACCGCGAAGCGCCGATGATCTCCAACGACCCGCTGGCGGATAACGTCGACCTGTATGCATTCCGCAGCCCCGACAATCCCAACACCATCACGATCATCGCAACGTACGTGCCGTTGCAACTGCCGCAGGGCGGCCCGAACTATTTTTCTTTCGGTGAAAACATTCGCTACGAAATACACGTCGACAACGACGCTTCGGTGTCCGGCGACGAGATCACATACCGTTTTACATTTCACAAGGTAAATGAAGACCCCACCACGTTCTTCAATATCCGACTCGGCCTGCAAAACCTGAAAACCACCTATACCCTGGAAAAAAGCACCGACGGCGGCGCTACATTCCAAACTGTCGTTGCAAACGGTATCGTACCTCCACCCAATGTTGGCGAACGTTCCATCGGCTCTATGGTGGGCCTGAATACGGATTATGCAACGCTGATGAGCGGCGCTGTCAACACGGCTACTTCCGGCGAAACGGTTTTCTGCGGCACTTCCGACGACCCGTTCTTCGTAGACCTGGGCGGCATTTTCGACCTGGGCGACGCACCACGCCAGAACGGTACGCCTTCCGATGGACTGGCCTGCATGAACGTGAGCACCATCGCGCTGCAAATCCCGATCGCCGACTTGCTGAAAGACGGCGCTCCTGCCACACCGGCTAATATCCTCGATCCGAACTACGTGATCGGCGTATGGGCTTCGGCCAGCCGCCAGAAAATCCGTACACTGTCTTCCACCAGCAACCCGACGTATTCGGGCGACTGGATTCAGGTGTCGCGCCTGGGTATGCCGCTGACCAACGAAGCGGTGATCGCCATCGGCAGCAAAGACTACTGGAACTCGATCACGCCGTACGAAGAAATCACCGACACGTTGCTGGACGATTATTTCTACAACCCGGAACTGGCGTTGTACATGGATGATTCGCTGTTCGGCGGCGCAGTTCCTGCGTTCTCGGCCCTGCGCATCCAGCGCAATTCGCTGCAATCGTTCGATTTTGGCAACGGCCAGGACGGTCTTTACGGACTGAAAGGCAATCCTGCACTCGACGGCACAGCCCTCGACGATGATATTTTTGGAACCCTGCTGCTGCCTGGACCAGGGAAACCGCGTTCGGTCGACCTGTGGCCAGCGTTCCACACGGGCGTTCCGAACCTGCCGCCTTACCAACTGGCTACCGGCAAAAACGGTAACCCGCTTGCTGTGGGCAAACCGTTTGTCAACAACTTCCTGCCGAACGGCGGTGATATGCTGCGCCTGAACATGGCGGTACCGGTAACGGCTCGCAACGACCCGAAATTCAGTTCGCTGGGCCTGATCCAGGCAGCCGTACTTGGTCTGACTGATCCGGCTTACAACCAAAATACCGATATCCAGGCCATCCCAAATATGGACGGATTCCCGAACGGTCGCCGTTTGGAAGACGACGTTACGCGTATCGAACTCCAAGCCGTTGCAGGCGTCGTACTGGCGGCTGTCGGTCTGTGGTACGACGACTACACCGCCGGCGGAGCCAATCCGGTTACACCTGATTTGCTGGGTGTGCTGACGTACACGACCGGTGTGGAATCGAACGACGTGGCCTTCAACAGCACGTTCCCTTACGTGGCACTGCCGAAAAGCGGTACCAGCGAATGCGGTGGTACGCTCGTTACGGGTACCAACGACGTGTTCCAGGGCAGTCCGCTGGGCATGACCCAGCGCCCTGTGCTGATGAAAAACTACCCGAACCCGTTCAGCGCGCAGACGACGTTCAAATTCCAGGTGAACCGCGCTACGAAAATCAACCTGCGCATCTATGACCTGCAAGGTAAATTCGTATCCGAAGTGTACCAGGGCTACCGCCCCGAAGGTGAATTCACCTACGACTGGAATGCTTCCGGTCTGATGCCGGGCATGTATTTCGCTTACCTGTATGATGGTGATGGTCGTTTGATCCAGACGGGCAAACTGCTGAAACAGTAAAGAAGAGATTCGTTTTGAAATTGAGAGGCCGCCTCATCCTGAACAGGGTGGGGCGGCTTTGTTTTAAAGGAGTGGGGGTGATGAATGTTCGGCTCCGCCGAACGTAGGAATAATTGCAACGCGGATTACGCGGATAAAGCGGATTTACGCGGATTTTTAGTGGCCTGACGGCCACTGTTTCGGACTATGATTTTTAAAGTGATTTATATGATGACCATGATTATGGTCGGTTGTTAATCATGGCCATCATAAAAATCATATTAAATCATAGTCAAAGTGGCCGGCAGGCCACAAAAAAATCAATATTTATCCACCAAATCCGCACAATCTGCGTCCCCATTATCCCAAACAAAAACGGGCGCCTCGCACAAAAGCGAAACGCCCGGTATGGGTTTGTTTCTATGATTCAGAAAGATTACATACTGTCTTTCAATCGTTTACCTTCATCGAGGTGCATTTGCACGTGTTTACGTGTTTCCGTCAGGTGCATTTTGACCGCCTCGTTCTGGGCGTTTTTCATCAGTTTATTGTCGATGAGGTCCAGCACGTCTTCGTGGCCTTTCACCATGGCTTTTACGTAAGCCGTTTCGAAGTCTTTGCGGTCTTTGGTCGACAGGTCTTCCAGTTCGTCCGCACCTTTTTTCTGGAGTTTAGTGGTTTCGTCGGAAGTGACCATCATCACGTGGATGGTTTGCGCCACCTCTTTGGTTTTGGCCAGGTTTTCAGAATGCGCCTTGTAAAGCATATTGGCGTAATCCATTACGGGTTTGCCGAGGGTCTTTTTACGCGCTTCCGTGGCAGCGTTGATCTCGTTCTGGTTCACAGTGGCAAGGATCGACAGCACTTCCGCATCGGCGGTGGGTGCTTCCCTTATTTCCGCACTGGGAACATTGCTTTGGTCCGCAACCGGACGGGAAGGATAATCGGTTTTTTTATCCATATCGGTCGAGTTGGAGCTACAATTCCAGCCCAGCAAGGCCGTCAGAAAAAGCGTCGGAATCAGAATTGTGTTTTTCATGGTAAGTGTCATTTCTTTTAAAAAGTTGATAAAGCCGCGCGCATTTTGTCGCGGCTTCCACCTTTTCAAAAAAGCGATGCCACCGTAAAAACAGGGACGAGACAGCAGATTTGTCCCCAAAATGATTCATTTTGGACGTTTTTTGCTACAAAAGCCGGCCTTCAGGTTGCAGAGACAAGTTTTTCCACCCCTTCCATGTCGATAAACATCTGCACCCGTTTCCTGCGCAGTTTGCCAGGTTTGTATTTGTCGAGCCAACTATCGGTGGGGTCGAGGAACAACTGACTATCGTCGGGCGTTTTGCCCTGGTCTTTTAGATCGAGCAGTACCGAGCGGAAATAATAGTGGTTGAACAGGCGGTTGAATTCCGTAAAATAAATATCCGCGGCACGCAGGTTGCCCTTGATAATGACCATGTTTTCGTCGTTTTCCTCGGTAGAAGGGCCGCTGAAATTTGCCGAGCCGGTTACAATGACCGGGCTGCCGCTCAAAGGATCGTGGAGCAAAAACTTGGTGTGGATATACATGACGTGCGAATTCAGGCCCATTTGCTGGGTGTTCGTTTCGCGTACCCATTTATTCAGCGGGTCGTTGATAAAACTGCCGTACGCCGCGTATACGTTGTTCCGGGCATTCAGTTCCACAAAAGCGTCCTTGTTTTTGTCGGTTGATTTTGCCTCGTCTTTCTTTTCCAGCATCATGAATATGACGCTGTTTTTGTAGGTATTATCGAGCAATTTGGTTTTCAGTTCCTTGTTCACCCCGAAAGCGAGGGTGATGCAGGCCGAAGATTTCGCCTTGTCTACCAGTTCGAAATAAGTTTCCAGCATTTCCGGGCCGGTACGCGGACTGAAAATCGGCGTGATGCCATCAGCGCCGCTCATAATCTCGGCGGCCGTTTTATTGCCCGATATGGCATCTACGGCGGTTTTAAAAGTGCTGTTTTCAATTCTGGTATTTTTACTGCCTTCCTTTGCGCCGGGATCGGTGGCGAGCAGGTCCCAATATGTTTTGTAGTATTGAGCCGTTTCGGCGTTTCGAATCCAGTGCCCCACGTTGGTCTGCCCGAACATACCGCCTTGCGAAATATTGGTGGAGCCTGTCCACACCTCCGTGGGCACTGCGCTGCTTTTAGGCTGGTAAATGAGAAACTTGTTGTGCGCGATATCGTTTTTCCTGGCTGTCCGGCGAATGATGTTTTTGCCATCCACATCGATGCCGCAGTTTGAAAGGGCTTCCAGGTTGGCTTCTTTCGGGAAACTGGCCGTGCTTTTTGTTTTGCCTGTTTTTTTGTCGACGGTATCCTTGCCGTTGTTTTTACAGTCGATGATCAGCGTGACGTTGACGCCCCGGTCGATAGCGGCTTTGAATCTGGCAACGGCTTCTTCGAAGTGAAATTCGTAGAAGCATCCGAACAGCGAATCGCCGGCTTTGGCCCGGTCGATATATTTATAAAATGCCTCGCGCAATTTGCGGGTGAGCCAGTCGTACGCTTCCTGCTGTAGTTTGGAGTCTTCGATTTTATCGGGTGGCAGATTGAAAAAACGCCGGGCATATTCCTGGCTGCTGGCGACGCCGCGGTTGAAAAAGACGTCGTGTTGTTCGGGTAGTTCCGAGAAGATCTTTTCGGTTTTCACCTTCAGCAAAACCGGTTTTTCCCGTTGCAGGAATTTGGGATTGCCCTTTACAGGGTAAAAGTAGTAATCGTATTCATGCTCGGGTTTGGCGGTAAAATCGTCCCACACGAAACTCTGCACCGGATGTTCGTTGGTACTCACCAGCACATTTTCAGCCGGGTCTGGAAAAACGTCCTGAAAAACCTTAAAACCTTTCATGAAGTATTTTTCGTTTTCCGTCAGGTCGTGCCTTTCCACGGCGAAACCCAGCAGCCCTTTGGTATCGGCGCCTGTAAAATCGATGGCAAAAGAAATAACGTCGAGGCCGGCGACCGCATAGATCGTGTAGCCGCCTTGCTTACTGGATTTGTAGCGCATGTGGTGGTGGTTATGAATGGCTATTTTTTTGAAGATTTTTTCTTCGGGGCTTTATTCAGCACGTCCTGTATGCGGAATTCAACGATCCGTTTGATCAGATCGAATGGCATAGGCTGGTCGAGTGGAAATTGAACGGAACCTTTTCCGGTTTTGTAACCTGCCAGGTCATTTTTGAACTCGTCCATTCCGACAGGGGTAGGGTAGAAGCCGATATGACTTTTAAACGCCGCAAAATGAACCAGGTTCACTTTGTTCAGGGTAAACGTCGGCATGCCGTAACTGATCTTTTCTTCCGCATTGGGGGCGTTTTTTTGAATGATTGCCCGCACCTGTTCAAGTATATTCTGGATTTCGGGCGGGAAAGTGAGGATGTAAGCGTCGATGGAATCCGGATTGGCGGAAAGCATGGAACTGAATTTTTTAATGTAAAAGAATATGCAATAGTACCTGGAAATCAGATAACGATTACCAAGTTTGTAATCTGGTATATAGGCTGGCTGGAATACAGATTGGAAACAAAACGGGACCGGTTCAGTTGATCCGGCAATGAGGATGTTTATTTTTTCGTCAGCCCGTTGGCCATCCAGGAGGTATTCACCTTGCCGCTCCGTTCATAAAAATAGGCTTTCCCTTTTTTAAAAACCACTTTTTTACTTCTGGGCGTTCTTTCGACGTCAACGGGTTGTATGATGGTAAATTCGAACCGGTTCATATCGGGATTCTGAACGCCGAACCACCTGATGTCCTCAAAACCGTACGTATAAACGCCCAGCCGGTGGATATCCTGCCGTGCTATTTTAAATTGGTTCAGGGAATCGACAATGACCTGGTTTTTGACCTTGTGCGAAAAAGAGCAAATTCTTCTTTGCGGTGCACGCACCAGGTTGAAAAAGGTTTTTTTCCCGTTGATAAAAATCGTGAGCATTTGAAACTCGAACGGCGCACGGCCTTTCAATTGCTCTTTCTCGTATTCTTCCAGTTCATAATGGATTTGGATAATAATGGAATCCTGTGGAGCATTTGCTTCCTCATGCAGTTCGATGCATGTTTTTCTTGGAAGTTTATCGGGGTTTAAAATGATCTCCTTTCCATTACCTGCCCAGGTTCCGGTGTTTTCATAGGTTTTAAAAGTATAGGTAAAAACAGGGTCTTGCGTTAACAGCCGGAAGGTTTGGTCGGCCTTCAATTCCAGTCGGGTCGTTTGAAAGCCGTCGGAAATCCCGTCCGAATAAATGCCTGTAAATGCAGATAGGTCGTTTTGCGCAGTCAGGTATGCGGCACAAAACAAAAGGCAGACGAGCAGTAATCTGTGTTTTCTCATAAGTGGCTTCGGTTGTGAGCATTGAATAAAAATACCCGGGCTCTTAGTGGTGGCATGGATTCGTGGATTTTAACCGTGTTTGCAAGGCAGAAGCCTTGCAAACACGGTTAAAATCCACGAATCCATGCCACCACTAGGTAAGGTGCCAATTCGTCTCAAACAAACGCATTTTTAAATGCCGGATTTTATATAACCCCAAATACACCGCTCCTTACCGGAAGTTCACCACGTTCCTGAATGCACCTGACACCGGGATATTCGCAATATTCTTTGGCTGGCATAGTTTTTTTATCTCAACTGTTAAGCCCGGTCTGCCGGTGCTGCTTTTCGCACGTTCTCCTCTTGTTTCACGTCCAAATGCTCTTGCCATGCGCCATTTTTATGTACTGTTCTGTCTGCTCGTTTGCGGCCGAACGATTTCTGCCCAGCCCGACCTCAATCTGACCCAGATCGCCAGCGTAAGTAATGCAGTAGATATTACCGGCGCAGGCGACGGCTCCGGCCGTTTGTTTATTGTGAATCAGTCAGGCCTCATCCGCATTTTTGACCAGAATGCGAATATGCTGCTTGCAACACCTTTTCTGGATATTACGGGTCCGGTTTTGTTTGGCGGCGAACGCGGGTTGCTGGGTCTGACGTTCCACCCAAATTACGAGATCAACGGATATTTTTATGTCAATTACATAGATGAAGCGACCGGAGATACGCATATCAGTCGTTTCACCGCCACAAGCCCGGCTTCCAATGATGCCGTCGATCCGGCAACGGAACTGGTCATACTGACTATAGATCAGCCGTCCGGTGCAAGTTTTACTAACCACAAGGCCGGCGACCTGAACTTCGGCCCCGACGGCTTTCTCTATATCGCCGTCGGTGACGGCGGCAGCGGCGGCGACCCGGATAACCGGGCACAGGATCCCCAGGATTTGCTGGGGAAAATGCTCCGCATCGATGTAGATAATCCCACAGGAGGAAAGAACTACGGCATTCCGGCTTCCAACCCGTTTGTGGGAACGCAGTCGCCCACAGATTACCTCGATGAAATCTGGGCGCTGGGCGTGCGCAATCCCTGGCGTTTCAGTTTCGACCGCGTTACCGGCGACATGTATATTGCCGACGTGGGCCAGGGCTCCTGGGAAGAGGTCGATTTTCAGGCGGCAGGCGCGGCGGGCGGCGTCAATTATGGCTGGCGCTGCTACGAAGGCAACCACACGTTCAATACGGCCGGCTGCCTGCCGATGGGGAACTATACATTTCCCGTTTTTGAATACGACCATGGCGCAAACGGAGGGCAATCGATTACAGGCGGGTTCGTTTACCGGGGCACTGCCGTGCCTTCTCTGGTAGGCTGGTATGTGATGTCGGATTACGTTTCCGGCAATTTCTGGCTGTTGCGCAAGAACGGTGCGGCCTGGGAATCTGATTTTCAGCCCGATGTGCCGGCAAGCAATATCACGACGTTCGGTGAAGACGACGCCGGTGAACTGTATGCCGGCCGGTTGAGTGGTCCGATCTACCGCGTGACTGCTTCGCCGCTGCCGGTCGAATTGCTGTCATTTACCGGAACTTCGAAACAGGGCAGGGTACACCTGTACTGGTCGACTGCCACAGAACAAAATACCTCCCATTTTGAAATAGAACGCAGCACGGAAAATACTGATTTTGAGCAAATTGGGCAGGTAACCGCAACCGGCGAAAGCGCCACCGAACAACGGTACACTTACGAAGACCTGCGGGCCGTACCGGGCGAAAACGTGTACCGTCTGAAAATGGTCGACCGCGACGGCAGTTTCAAATATTCGCCGATTGTCTCCGTAGAGGTTAGGGAGCCGGTCGACTGGACCTTGTCGCCCAATCCGGCCAGCGGCAAAGTGTCGCTGCTGCTCGATAAAGGCGCGCTATCGGCTTTGCGGCTGAGCATGACCAACGTGCAGGGCAATGAAGTGCTGGCATTTGAAGAAAGCGCTCCCGCATTTCCGTACAGCAAGGAGTTCAGCGTGGCTGATTTGCCGGCGGGCGTGTACTTCTGCCGGCTGGATATGGATGGTAAATCGGAATTCCGGCGGCTGGTAATCAGGTAAATTCATCGAAAAACTTAAAAGATCTGAAAATCCTGCCCGGGAAAGGTAAGTCATCCGATGACTCGAAGTCATCGGATGACTTACCTTTCCCGGGCAGGATTTTCAGATCTTTTTATACAACTCCCGGATAATTCCTTCGGAATACCGGCTGGCAACGGTTTCAATAAATCTGGGAAAATCCACTTCCGCAGACTCGTTGGCCGCATCGGAAATGGTGCGGATAATGGTGCATGGAATACCGAATTCGTAACAAACCTGCGCCACAGCCGCGCCTTCCATTTCTACACAATACACGCCGGGCAAACCGCTCGTGATGTGTTCTTTGTGCGCGTGTGCGGAAACGAACGTGTCGCCGCTGGCTATGTCACCCGCCACGACTTTGGGCGCCCGGATGTCGAATTTCGCCAGTTCCGCTTCGGAAACGTAGTGCTTTATATTTTTGAAAAAACGACCGGCGGCTTCCAAGGCCGCTTCCGTTCGGGCGGGCGGCGTTTCAAAAAACTGCTTCCCGAGCAAAGGGATTTCGTACCGCGGCATGAGCGGTGTGGCATCCATGTCGTGCTGGTACAGGTTTTTGCCGACCACTACGTCGCCGATGTTCAGGTCGGAGTGCAATGCGCCTGCCACACCGGTAAAGATGATTTCACGCACGCCATATTCCAGAATCAGGTTGGTAGCGGTAGCGGCGGCGGCCACCTTTCCCCAGCGCGAAAAAACGATCACCGTGGGAATGCCGGACAGTTTACCTTGGTAATACGTGCGCATACCCGAATCGCGCACGCTGCGCTGTTTGAGGTGGTGCGTGAGGTGGTGAATTTCTTCGGGCATGGCGCCCATGATTCCGATCATGAAAGATAATTTTAAATAATAATCCGGTTATACCTCCATTTCCAGCAAGGCAAAACTCAGCGATTTTCCGTGCGTATCCATTCCCAGCGAAGTGGTAACGCCTCCCAGAAGCGCATTATGGCATACAAACAGGAGTGCAGAAATATTGGGTAGTTCATACCGGATTATTTCACCGGAAACAATGTCCTTCAGGTGTTCCTTCACTTTTTCGGCGGTCACTTTTTGGCACAGCGTCTCGTAATCCGTTTCATCAAACGGGATCAATGAAAGCGTTGAAATATTTCCCTTATCACCGGCCCGGCTGTGGGCCATTTCGTAGAGTTTTTTCATGATTCAAAAATTTGAACGGATGGGTGAAAGGTATTTCGGTCGACCAAAACCGATACGATGCCGATGATCTCGCTGACAAATTTCCGGGCGCCCCCGCCGCCGGCAGGTCCGTTCGTATACAGGGCTTCTACTTCTTCCCCTACGAGTGCGGCCTGCTCGCGGGTTTCGCCTTTTGCGGCGACACGCAGGCGGATTTCATTGGGCTCCGGAACGGCGCCAAAGGTAGTATGGTGGGCGGAAGACAGGCCGATGTAGTCGATGCGTAATTCGGAGAATATGTTTTTTAAACGCTCCTGCACAATCGAACCCGCCAATTCGGCGCGGGCCAGGGCATGGTGACCTGCGTAGGAAATCTCGCCTTCACCCAGGAAAAAAGCCTTGTAACCTACACTTGCCTTGTAGTTTGCAGGCCTTGTTTTGCCCGAACCACCAGAAACGGATACCCGGTTTTCACCGGTTTGTTGTAGCCGGACGCTGGTAAAATCTGCAACAACATCAGGTGTGATGTATTCATGCGGGTTCAGCACTTCATAAAGCAATTGTTCCTTTACTGTTTGAAGGTTGATGATTCCGCCGGTGCCGTCCACTTTTGATATAACGGATGTTCCGTCGGCGGCAATTTCCGCGATCGGATGTCCCAGAGAAGCCAGGCCCGGTACTGTTTTTTTATAATTGTCGGCAAAATACCCGCCCGTAACCTGTCCGGCACACTCCAGTAAATGCCCGATAATGGTCCCTTTTCCCATCAAATCGAAGTTGTCGCTTGCCCAACCGAAAGCGTACATCATGGGAGCAAGAAACAACGACGGATCGGCCACCCGACCTGTAATCACGATGTCTGCTCCCTGATTCAAGGCTTCCAGAATTCCTTCCGTACCCAGATAGGCGTTTGCGGAAATGACCTGTTGATTTCGAATGGGCGATACCGGGTTTCGCACCAGCGGCAGGTCTTCGTCGATGATTTGAAAGTGGTCGAAGTTGAACCCGCCGGAAGGCAGGTGTGAAAACAAGTCATCGCCGGAAACGGCGGCTACTTTCACTTTCAAGCCGAGTTTTTGCGCAATTTCCATCACTTTTCTGGCGCCTTCCACCGGATTGGCAGCACCCATGTTGGTGATCAGCCTGACCTTGTTCTGTGCCAGTAAAGGCAACAGGGATTCCATTCTGCGTTCCAGTAGTAGGTCGTAACCTTTGCGGGGATCCTGCATTTTGCGCTGGTTGGCGAGTGCAATGGTTCTTTCTGCCAGGCATTCCAGCACCAGGTAATCAAGGTTGCCTTTTTCGGCAAGCAGCAGGGCCGGTTCCAGCCTGTCGCCGGAGAAGCCTGCGCCGCAGCCGATTCTGATAGTAGATTTCATATTACAGGTGTATGGAACCGGTGAGTAAGGCTACTATGGTCATGACGAAGGTAGTTCCCAGCGCCCATTTGAAGGTGAAACGCTGGTGTTCGGCCAGATCTACTTCCGCCATCCCGATGAGCAGATAAGTGGATGCCACGAGCGGACTTATAGGAAAGCCGACGGTCATTTGCCCCAGCAACGCAGCCCGCCCGATTTCCAGCGGATCTATGCCGAATTGGGTAGCCGTTTCGCTTAAAATGGGTACTACACCGAAATAATACGCATCTGGTGTAAAAATAATACTTGCAGGCACACTGGTCAGCGCGGTCAGCACCGGCAGAAAATTGGCGTGCTGTTCGGGTATCAGCCGGACCAGGCTGTTTGCCATTTCTTCAATCATTTTCGAGCCGGTGAGAATTCCGGAAAATATACCTGCTGTAAAAATCATGCTGGAAACCAGAAAGATATTGGCAGCGTGACTTTTTACAACGGCTTGCTGATCGGCGAGCCGCGGATAATTGATCAGCAGCGCGACCATGGATGCTACCACAAATAACACCGGTGCAGGTATCCACCCTGACATCAGGGTTAGAATGAGCAGCGCCGTAAAAAGGGCATTCACCCAAATCAGCCGCGGCCGTCTCAATTGCTGCTGCCGGTCGGTCAGGTTCTCGTGGTGACTGTACCGGAAATGAATGATTCCGAGGCGCTTTCTTTCCTTTTTGCCAAGCCAGTAGGCCACCAGCAACACCCAGCCGATGCCGCCCAGGATCGCCGGTATATTCGGGTTGAAAATATGCGTCGCGTCGGATTGCAGCGTAGACATTGCGCGCGCCGAAGTACCCGACCACGGAACCAGGTGCATCGGCCCTACGCTCAAAGCAACAATGCAGGACAGCACTAAAGGGTTGATTTTTAATTCCTTGTAAACCGGAAGGAAGGCGGAAAGCACGATCATGAAGGTAGCCGTGCCGTCGCCGTCGAGGTGTACGATCATTGTCAGTACAGCCGTGCCGACGATCACTTTTAGCGGATCGCCGTGTACAGAGCGGATAATGAGCGCAATTACAGGGTCGAATAACCCTGCGTCGAGCATGGTGGCAAAATACAACACCGCAAACATCAGCAGGATACCCGTAGGCGCCACCTGCCTGATACCCGCCAGGGCAAATTCACCCAGTTCCTTCGGCGTAAAACCGGCCAGCAATCCGAATGCGACCGGGGTGAGCACCAGGGCGGTGAGTACGGACATTTTTTTCCACATGATCAGGCCCAAAAAAACGAGCATCGTGGCAAAACCAAACGTAGCGAGCATGGTGTTGTTTTATCGTTTTGTCTTTTGTCCGGCTCCCGCGACAAAACACCTGTTTATTTTCTCACGACTTTCACCACCGATTTTGAATTTTCCAAATGGACCTCCAGGAAATAAACATTGGGCTGCAAATGGGTGAAATCCAGCTCTGCCCGGAGCGCATCCGGGTGCATTTCTTCGATCAGCCTTCCCTCCGTATCGTACAGCCGCACGGATTGTACGGGCATGTTATCATTCGACTGCACCCATAATTTTTCGGAAACAGGATTTGGGAATACCAGCACATGATCTGAAAAAGCAGGATCGCTGACGCCCGACACGCCTCCGGATACCGTCTTCACCACCGTACCGTTACTGCCTACCGCATAACCGGTATCGAAGGATGGAAAAGAAATGCTGGTCAACCCTTCGTTGACGGCAGGGCTCACGTCCTGCCACAAGGCCCCGGCGTTGGTGGTTTTTTGTATGAGGGACTGATTGATCGATCCACCAACAATATAGCCCGTATTTTCATCCGTAAAAATTACATCCAGGTTGCCCGACATCGAAACCGAATTCTGGCTCACCCAGGTATCACCCGCATTTTCCGATTTCAGAATACCACCGTTCCAGCCGACGATGTAAGCCGTATGTGGGTTGGTGAAATAAACGGACTGGAGATTTTGGTTGTCAGGCGCAGGGATCTGATTCCAGTGGCTTCCGCCGTCGGTGGTTTTCAGGATAATGGCGCTGGTCGGCGTTCCTCCCACGGCAATCCCTACCAGTTCATTGACAAAATATATGGATTCCAGGTTCGTGACTGTTCCGGAGTTTTGCGATTGCCAGGTATTGCCCCCGTTGGTCGATTTGAGGATGACGCCCTCTCCTCCCGAGCAATAACCGATATTGGGTGTAACAAAACACATCGATTTGAGAAAGGAAGTATTGAAAATATTGACCGTCGCCCAGGTAGAACCGCCGTTGGTACTGCGTATCATGACAGTCTGATTGGTGCCGAAGTCTTTACCGATCGCGACGATTTTATTTTCATCGATGGCAAGCACTTCTTCCAAAAAAACGAGGTCGCTTCCCGTGAAACTGATTTCCCAGTTATCACCACCGTTTTCCGTTTTAAAAACTTTGTTGTTGCCGACCACGTATCCCAATTCTTCCGTTAGAAAATCTACCGAACTCAGGGTGGAATTCGTCAGAACATTTTTCGGTTGCCATTGGGCGAAGAGGAGGGTTTGGAAGAGCAGGAACAGCGGGAGTAATACCAGTGATTTCAACATGTGGCAAATATAGGAACTCCTGTACCACATTGGTTTCAATAATTGCCAGAGTCTATTCAGCCGGGTGGGAAAAAGCGTTTACCTCAATGCCAAACTATTTCTGGTTTCCGATGCTAATATTATGGAAGAGATGAATGCCATTGATCCCGCACTTGTAATGAGCGTAGATAAACTGTTAGGAAAATAACAATACAAGCCCATGGCAAGATGGTCTGTTCAGACCAAATTTCATTTATTTTAGTCCACATATCACAGGTTTGAAACCGGGTGTCATTTTTTGGATCGACCAGAAATAAGTATCAATAGTTTTGTGGAATAAGACATCGGATTTACTTAGTCAGGATGTTTTAAGAAAGAAATACCTGAAACCCTATTACCACCTTCAAACAGCCCCTTCTGTGGAATTCTCTTCAAAAAACGCCACTGCATCATTACATATTCCCTTGGAGAGGGAACATGCCCGTTCCCGAAAAGACCTTATTCTTGCCATCCGCGAATTTGCGGTCGAAGACAGATTAAAAAGTTGGTTTTTTACAGGGAGCACACTCCTGTTGATGATGGTATTATTTGCCGGAACCTTCTATGGACCCACTGTATATGTAAGGGTAGCCTGCTGTATTTTTACTCCCTTTGTATTTGTCCGCATGTTTGTGATTTACCATGATTATCTGCACAGGGCAATCCTCATTCGGTCGCAGTTGGCGAAGGTATTATTTTGGGTTTTCGGACTTATTACACTGGCACCTTTCAGTATCTGGAGGCGTTCACACGACCACCATCACAAGCACAACTCCAAACTTGTGCTTGGCGATGTCGGGCCTTTTCAGGTAATGACCTGTTCGCAATACCTGGCAGCCGATAAAACAACCCGCTTCCGCTACCTTGCCGTCCGGCATCCCCTTACCATTTTGATGGCTTATTTCACCATTTTCCTGTATGGGATGTGCCTCCAGCCATTTATGAAAAGTCCGACCAGGCATTTTGATTGTTTGATCGCCTTGCTTCTTCATATCCTGCTGGCGTTTTTACTGATTTCTGCTGGAGGCTGGCCTGCATTTATGCTCACACTTTTTATACCGTTAAGCATATCGTTCGCCTTCGGGGCTTATTTGTTTTACGCCCAGCATAATTTCCCGGAAGTATTGTTTCTGTCAAAAATAGAATGGAGTTATGAAAATGCGGCTTTGGAGTCTTCGTCGTACTTAGAAATGGGTTCTTTTATGCAATGGGTTACAGGTAATATCGGCTATCACCATATTCATCATCTTAACTGCACTATACCTTTTTACCGTTTACCGGAGGTTATGGCGCGTATTCCTGAACTGCAAAAAGCCAAAAAAACTTCACTTCACTGGAGAGATGTGCTTGCTTGTTTGAGACTTAAAGTCTGGGATCCGGTTAAAAATAAAATGATTGAATTAAAAGAATTATAAACAACAAATTTCATCACCCGAATTAACTAAAACATGAACCACCTTCCGGATTCCGGTCAAATGGCCGATGAAATGAATTTTGAACTTTCCGACTTTGGAAATATCGACTCGAAGAAGTATACGCTGTTCGAGGTGTTATTCGACCCAAGATTGGATAAATTGCCCCTGGATGAAAGGTTTGCCATCTTCAACGATTTCAACGATGATGCTGACAGAAATAATTTTACCATTAACCGGCGGTATTCCACCAATGGATCTGCAACAGAACGCAATGTTTTCGATCCATCTGTGAACAGGATTGTCAAAATGGTGAATTTCGGTTCGAATGACTACCTGAATATGACGCAACACCCGGATGTGATAAAGGCAGCCATACAAGCGCTGGAAACTTATGGAACGGGCTCCGGGGCCTCCTGTGTTACGGCAGGGCGTACAAAAGTGAAATCGGATTTGGAAGAAGAAATTGCAGACACCTTTGGCCGGGAAAGGGCTCTGGTCTATCCGACTGGTTTCATGACCAATACAGGTGTATTGTCTGGCCTTTTACGGAGCAACGACATTG
Organism: Bacteroidota bacterium; assembly: GCA_029561355.1. Classification (GTDB taxonomy): domain Bacteria; phylum Bacteroidota; class Bacteroidia; order Chitinophagales; family Saprospiraceae; genus M3007. The sequence continues at coordinate 17,143 of JAKQJD010000422.1, forward strand.
CTATTGTGGATATGTTTGCCCACGCCAGTATCATGGACGGATTAGAAGGTAAGAATAAATTGTTCTTCCGACACAACGATATGCACTCGCTGGAAAAAGCGCTGATTCGGGCAAACGGGCAGTATGCCAATAAAATAGTTGTGGTAGACGGCGTATATTCCATGGATGGAGATATTGCCAATCTGCCCGAAATTTCCGGGCTTTGTAAAAAATATGGCTGCAAACTAATGGTAGACGAAGCGCACGCTTTCGGAGTGATCGGGGAAAACGGGCTGGGCATGACAGATCATTTTAACATGCGACCAGATACCATTGATATATTGGTCGGTACGATGAGTAAAGCAATCGGAAGTTCCGGTGGTTTTGTGACTGGGGAAAAGAATTTGATCAATTACCTACGGTTTGCCAGCCGCCCTTACTTTTTTACGACTGCACCATTCATTCCATCAATGGCGGCGGCCCTGGAATCTATCCGGATCATAAAATCAGATAAGCAAAGGCGGGAAAACCTTTGGTCGAACATCCGGTATTTCAAATCAAAGATTCTTGCCGGAGGTTTTAAAATCGGTACTGCAGAGACAGCAATTTTCCCCATCATATTAGGTGATCACAACCTGGTAATGAATTCCGCACAGATAATGGGCACAAATGGAGTTCTGGCAGTCGGGGTGCCTTATCCGGCAGTTTCAAGAAAACAGACAAGAATCAGAATGATTGTTACCTCGGAAATGACAAGCGACCAACTTGACAAAGGCTACAACGAACTTTGCAATGCAATCAAACAGTCTAAAAAAGAAGAAATGGCGGTGGCATGATGTTCGTCCGATTTTGATAAATCTACCAGTCTTTGGTGAGCAAAATTACCAAAGACTGGTAGATCGCACCGGGCAGGGAATTTGGAACGAAAGACCTTGGTAGATACTTTTCAGAATATGATCAACCATAATCGGCATAAAAATCTATTTTTGAACCAAATATACCGATAATGGATAAACTGATCATGTTATTCCTGCCGATGATCCTGGCGACCGTCCTCGAAGCCCAGGATTTCTCCGGTACTTACACGGGCTCCTACAACGGCGATCCGGTAACGCTCATTCTGTCGAAAGCAGGTTCGAATGCCTACACCGGCACCATGAACGACAGCAACCTGACCTACGAGATCTCCGCCAAATCGACGGGCAAAAACCTGAAAGGCACCTGCGCTGAAAAATCCCTCAACCTGACGATGGATCTGACAGGTATACTCAATGGCGCCGATTTGTCTTTAAATCTAAACCTCATGGGCGCTGTCATCGCCGTTGAACTGAAAAAGGCAGGCGCCACAAAACCGGCTACCGCAGCCACTGCTCAACCTGCCGCTCCTGCGGATGCCCAGCACGACCCGGCTATCGTCGGCCGCTGGACCCACCAGTCCAACTATAACAGCGGGTACGGACAAGGGTCCATGTCGAGTGAAAGCGTCATGGTCTTTTATGCCGACGGCCGACTGGGCGACGGCGGCAGCCGCACGGTAACCAGCGGCTCCGACTGGAGCGGTACTTCCTCCGACGCCGGCGCCGGTGTGGTGGAAGGCGTTATCTGGTACACAAAAGGAAAACAACTTTTCCTGCAAAGCACCGCTAACGGCAAAACGGAGACACAACTGCTGGGAAAGTATTACATCGAGAACAACAACATGCTGATTACCGGGCAGGATGGGACGAAAGTCCTGTTTTATAAGGGGTAGGGCAATCGTAAATCAATTACGGTGCTTCACACTTTTATGCTCCTGAAAACATTATACTGGGCGTCCAGCACAGCCTGATTGAATCCGTGCGCTGTTTTGGAAAGTAAAATATACTTCTTCTTCGGCGCCTCGATGCCTTTGAAATATTTCCTTGTCACTTCCCTGGGTGTAAGCAGGTCTTCTTTGCCCTGAATCAGGTATACCGGAATTTTGAACGCGGGATTCTCCGCCAGAAAATTTACGGTTGCACGCATGGCCGGAACCCCCAGCCGGCCATCGCCTGTATAACTTACAAACGAATAATCATCCCCGTCGCTGCGGTTCTGGTTGTCTTTCGGGTTGTCGTAACCGGACGCCGGTTCAAACCAGGCATCCGGCGCGGGTATGGAGCGGGCGCGTTCGTATTTTTTTACAATTTTCAATAACTGTCCCACATTTCTGGCCCTGTCGTAAGGCGGCTTTCCGATCGCATTCAGGGTTTCCAGCGATTCGCCATCTTTTGTTTTTTCTGCCATCCGATGCACTTTTTCATACAGTTCCACATCGGAAGCAGGATTCACCACCTGCGAATGCCCAACGTAGGCATAGAAAAGATCGGGCCGCCGGGTAGCCATGCGGACGCCCAGGACGGAGCCCCAGGAAGTGCCGAAAAGGATCACTTTCGGTTTGTTCAGATAAGCGGCAAGGTATTCCGTCATGGCGATCCCGTCGGCCGTCATTTGGTCTACGGTCAAAGGATTGGCGGCCAGAAACTCGGGTGTCAACTCCTCCGGAGCGAGGTAGCCGTACGTTTTTCCCGCACCGCGCTGGTCCCACTGAACGATGATAAAATCTTTTTCCCATTTCCCGTAAAGGGCGTCGGAGTAAGGGCTGATCGGACTGCCGGGGCCTCCGTGCAGGAAAAGGATCACTGGTTTGGAACGGTCTCCCCGAATGGTCACCCACTGTTCGATGCCGTTGATCAGGATGAATTTTTCTTCCCGGATGTAGGCGGGGTTCGTTGCGGCAAGATTTTCCTGTGCGCGGAGAAAACCGGTATAGGCCAGGAAAAGCAACACGAAGCACGTTTTTACGGCGGTTGTGCCGGCGATTTTGTTTGTCATAAAGTGTAAGGGTTATACCGTTTTCCTGTTTGAACGGTTGTGTTGCATAGCAGGGTTGGTGAAATGGGACACAGCGGTAATGCAGCCTCACAAATGTAGGCTTCTTTCGATGTAAATGCTGTGATAACACTATCATTTGCCGGCGGGCTCCGGGTCGATTGGGTATTCAATTTGACGATCGTTGACACACGGCGAGAAAGGAAAACTGATTTCACGTTTTTTGAAATACATTGAGCGCTTGTCTATGCTTTGTTATTGAAAGACTGAAAAAATCCGGCACATTCATGCGTATCGTTTTCGAAAAACTACTGCTTTTAACTCTTGCATTCCTTTCCTTTCACGTTCATGCCCAGATTTATATCAATGAAGGATCGAACAAAAACTACTCGGCCCTTCAGGATGAAGACGGAGAATTCCCCGACTGGATAGAGCTGTATAATGCCGGGCAGGAAGCCGTTTCGCTTCAGGGTTATAGCCTGACGGACGATCCGGACGCTCCTTCGAAATGGATATTTCCCAATGACTCCCTGATGCCGGGCGGCTATCTGGTTGTTTTTTGCAGCGGCAAGGACCGGAAGCCTGTTTCCAAATTGATTCACGTGCTGAGTGAAGTCAATTACAACCCCGGTACCGGATGGAATACGCATACGTTGTCCACTCCTTTTTACTGGGACGGCGTTTCTTCCATTATGCTCAATACGTGTTCCTATAGTTCCGCCGGGTATACCTCGAATTCCATTTTTAACCAAAGTGCCACGCCTTACTATTCCACTCTTTTTGCGGTACAGGATTACGGCCCCGATATTTGCTCGGCGCAATACGGGTCGCGCATAGCCGTCAGGCCCAACATAAAATTCAACAATACTACCATTGGCGACGGAGCAATTGAAAATTCTCCCGTTGACTATCCTGCGCCGTACGGAAACTGGTACTGGGCTGCCAGAAATCAGATGATTTTTCCCGCTTCGGAATTGCTTGCACAAGGTCTGACACCCGGCGATATCACCGAAATTTCTTTCGACGTCGTATCGACCGATCCCAATACGGTATACGATTACATTGATTTTTCTATGAAACTTCTTGAATATCAGGAGTTTAGTGGTCGGTTTGAACCTGCGGATACGAGCAGGTGGTTACACACCAATTTTAAAATTGCCGGCGACGGCGAAACCGTTTACCTGTATTCTCCCGCGCAACAACTGCTGAGTTCGCTCGAGGTGCGGGGCGAGCAGCCCGACAACAGCGTCGGCTCGCTGCCCGACGGAACAACAACAATTTCCTATTTTAATACAGGCACTCCAGGCGCCACCAACAATGACGCGACCCAGCAAACGTCTTACCTGCTGCCTCCGGTGTTGTCGCAACCATCCGGATTTTACAACACAGTCATAGAGGTTCAAATTACCGACCCCAACCCGCCAGGCACCCTGATTCGTTACACGCTGAATGGCGACGACCCGGATTCGGATGCCGCCGCCTATACCGGCGCTCCCATTCCTGTATTTTATTCGCAGGTATTAAAAGCGAAGGCATTTTCATCCACGGAACTCCCCAGCGCTACCAGCGTTGCCTCGTATTTGCTGGGAATCGACCACGTCACCCCGATTCTCTCAGTGGTGACGGATCCGCAAAATCTGTATGGCGAAACCGGTATTTTTGACCACGCACAGTTCGACTGGGAAAAAGCGGCCTACGTGGAGTATTTCGACACTGCCCGGCAATTGATTTTTTCACAACGGGCAGGTATTCAGATAGACGGCGGCGCAGGTGGCAGCCGGTTCCAGCCCCAACACTCCTTCCGCGTCGAACTCGACCACCCGGTGCTGGGCGCAGCGCCGATCGATTATCCGCTGATCCCGAACAGGGCGGAGCGAACCAGGTACAGCCGGTTTTACCTGCGGAATGGCAGCAATTATTACCTGACTATGCCCCATAAGGATGCCGCACACGTGGAAGGTATGGCCGCTACCACCTATAACTATTATTCCGCATGGCGGCCCGTTACCGTTTACCTGAATGGCGCCTATTTCGGCTTGTATGAACTGCGGGAAAAATTCGATTCCGAATACTTTGAAGAACTGGACCA
>JAKQJD010000471.1 GCA_029561355.1 Bacteroidota bacterium
ATGTTCGAGCGCAAGGCTGGTCTTGAGAACACTTACCCATTCGGCATCGTTCTGAACGGCGCCATTCCACCAGTACGCACTGTGTATGGGAAAAATATTGGCACAGGCGGCCCAGCGCTCCTGCACCAGTTCGCCGGCGATACGCCGCGCGGTCGCTTCGTCGGGATGGGTAATGTAAAAGGTGAGAAATGGCATGGCTGTTGTTTTGGAGAGGAGGAGGATATGAGGATTTGAGGATTAGTATTCGAGTATATGAGTATTCGAGTATTTGATTTCGCATCCTCAAATACTCACATCCTCAGATCCTCCAATCCATCCGTTTGCTAAACATTAAGAACGAAGCACTCCATTTGCCATTACATTTGTGTCGATTTTTCAACGATCTTCTTAAAAACATGAAAAAAATATTCGTCGCCGGCCTGCTCCTCACCGTTGCTGCCTGGCTTATGGCTTTCCGCCCTGCTCCCACACCGCCGGCTACACTGAAATGGTACACCTGGGAGGAAGCAGTAGAACTCAGCAAAGCCAAACCTAAAAAGATGTTTGTCGACGTGTATACTGACTGGTGCGGATGGTGTAAAAAGATGGATAAGTCGACTTTTTCCGATCCTGCCGTGGCGGCTTACCTGGCGGAGAATTTTTACCCGGTAAAACTCAATGCCGAGCAAAAAGCCGACATCAAATTTGCCGGCGAAACCTTTAAGTACATGGAAAACGACAACGGCCGCGGCGGCGTACACACGCTGGCGTATTCGTTGCTCGACGGCAATATGGGATACCCTGCCATGGTGTACCTCAATGAAAAATTCGAGCGTATTATGATTTCCCCGGGTTATAAGGAAGTACCCGACATGCTGAAGGAACTGAAGTTCGCTGCGGAAGAGCAGTATAGCAAAACGACCTGGGAAGCATACAAGGCTGCCAACTAGTTTCGCAATTGCGATGTTGGTTTAAAAAAAACGGATCAGTCGAGCGCACTCGATTGATCCGTTTTTTTATGGTCGCCTTTCGGGGCAACTTATTTCTTCCAG
>JAKQJD010000475.1 GCA_029561355.1 Bacteroidota bacterium
TTCGTACAAACGCCGTTCGGCATTTTCAACCTGAAAGACCTTTTTACGCACACTTTCAGTGCCCGCGACGGCCGCGAAATCAACAACCAGGACGTACAGGATTGCCTGCGCGACATCATTGTGTCGGAAAACAAAGCACAGCCGCTGAGCGACTCCGAACTCTGCAAAATCCTGGCTGAAAAGGGGTATCCCGTAGCGCGCCGCACTGTGACCAAATACCGCGAATTGCTGCAAATTCCGATCGCTACTTTACGCAGGAATGTGTAGGGAGTTGAGGAGTTGAGAATGCGAGTATTTGAGGATGCGAGGAGTTGAATATCAATGATCTGTAATCAAATACTCGCATCCTCATCTCCCCAACCACGCTCTTTATCTGTAAACGAATGAAAAACGAGCCTTTTATATGCAAAAAATACTGATCATTGACGACGAGGTCGATATTTGCCTCCTGCTCAAACGTTTTCTTACCAAAAAGGGATATGAAACGGAATACGCAACCGATGCCACCAAAGGGCTGGAAATCCTGTACACCTTCAAGCCGGATCTGGTGCTCAGCGACTTCAGGCTGGGAAAAATAGACGGCTCCCAGATCCTTACCCTCATCAAAGACCAGTTTCCAAATATCCCTGTCATCATCATGACGGGGTATTCCGATATCAAGGTTGCCATCAGCGTCATGAAACTCGGCGCTTTCGATTACCTGACCAAACCTTTGTTTCCGGAAGAAATTCTGCTCACGATCCAGCGGGCCCTGACAGCCCCACCACCAGACGAGGCGATGGATGGTATGCCCGCCGACAACCACAGCGAACCACGGGAGGCAACCTCCCGCCCGGTGCAGCGCCGCTCGTCGAACGGGCATGGAAAGCAGTCCTATATTTTCGGCGACAGCGCCATTTCCCGCAACCTGGTAAAACAGATCCAGTTGGTGGCGCCTACCAATTACAGCGTCATCATCTACGGCGAAAGCGGTTCCGGCAAGGAAGCCGTTGCCAGTGAAATTCACCGGCTCAGCAGCCGCTCCGGCAAGCCGTTTGTGGCAATGGACTGCGGCGCAATTTCGCCGCAACTGGCAGGCAGTGAATTGTTCGGACACGAAAAAGGTTCATTTACGGGCGCTGTCGATCAAAAAATCGGGCATTTCGAACTGGCAAACGGCGGTACGCTGTTCCTCGACGAGGTGGCCAACCTGTCGTACGACGTACAGGTATCGCTCCTGCGCGTCATTCAGGAGCGCCAGTTGCGCCGCATCGGCGGCACCAAAACGGTGGATATCGACGTGCGCATCATCATTGCCAGTAATGAAAAACTCTGGGATGCCAGCCGCAGCGGAAAATTCCGCGAAGACCTCTACCACCGTTTCAACGAATTCAGCATCAACGTGCCGCCATTGCGTGAAAGAGGGGCGGATATCATGTTGTTCGCACATTTCTTTTTAACACAGATCAACGACGAGCTGGGTAAAAATGTGGAAGGATTTTCCCAGGACGTAACCGACCTGTTTCACTCTTATCCGTGGTATGGCAATTTAAGAGAATTGAAAAATGTCCTTAAACGGGCCACACTGCTGTGCGATGCTACCGAAATCCAGATCAAACACTTGCCATTTGAAATCGTAAATCACGAAAAACTGCTTTTTACGGAAGTAAACGACAGTCCGCAGGAATCATACATTGAACAGGCCATCCCAACCGCCACTGCTCCAACATACAATGTGAAACAACCGCAGGTCAGCCTTAAAAATGCTGCCATGGAAGCGGAAAGTGAAGTCATTCTGAATGCCCTGAGGCAGACCAATTTTAACAAAAGCAAAGCTGCGGCCCTGTTGAATATCGACCGTAAAACGCTGTATAATAAGATTAAATATTATAATATTTAGGTTGATGAGGTTTATGGGATTATTAGGTTTATAGGTTTATAGGTTTATAGGTTTATAGGTTTATAGGTTTATAGGTTTATAGGTTTATAGGTTTATAGGTTTATATTCTTACACTCGATAACCTAAACATCTTCTCTGCCGAGTGGCAAAATATAAACCTATAAACCTATAAACCTATAAACCTATAAACCTATAAACCTTATAAACCCTCTAAAAACCCCACTTCGCTACTCACTTTGTCACCATGTATTCAAAGGACTATTACGATTCGATTGATTATAAGCCTGAAAAAATCGGCATTGAAATCTTTCAGAAAATGAGCCAGTACATGCCGTACATGGTTTTTATTACAAGGGCTGCCGATTTTAAATTGCTTTACGCCAATCGTAAAGTTTCCGAATTTTTGGGATTTAATCTGGACGACCTGCACAATATGGACGGCCGCATAGGCGACATGATGGCGGAAGACGATGTGGACACTCTACTGGATACGGCGCAGAAGATTCAGCACATCAACGATGACCAGGCCCTCAAAATGCGGGTTAAACTGAAGGGAAAGGAAGGTCAGACCGTATACCTGGAAACCTCGATTTCCGTATTCAAAAGAGATGAAAACCATGCGCCTTCCGAATACTTCTGTGTTTCGGAAGACGTGACCGATAAAGTGCTGATGGAAGCGCGGGCGCACGAACTGGAAATGATTACCCGTTCGGCAGAGGAAGCATTCCGGTATGGAGCATGGGAATGGTTCCCCGATAGCGACCGGGTGATCTGGTCGAAAGGCATTTACGATATTTTTGAAAAATCGCCGCTCGACAACCAGTTTTCCATCGAGCAGTACATGGAAATGATCCATCCCGACGACATGGATCTTTTTAATAAAACCATCAATGAAGCATGCAATACCGCAACGCCGTTTTCTGTGGAATATCGCATCGTTTCATCGCATAACCAGGTTTTTTACCTGAGAGAACAAGGAAAACCGATCAAGAACGACAAGGGAGAAATTGTGAAATTCATCGGAACGATTCGCGACACGTCCGATTACTGGGAAACATTGAACAACCTGAATAAATTTGAAGCAACCCTGCAGGAAGCGGAAAAACAAATGCACCTGGGCACCTGGGAATGGGATATTGCACAAGGAAAGGTAAAATGGTCGGAAGGTTTCTGGGATATTCTGGAATATCCGGCTGATGAAAGGAATTACGGCTGGATGCCGGTAGAAATGTATTTCAAACACGTTCCTGTAGTAGATGAAACCTACAGCACCGAAAAAATGGAGCTCATTGAATCGACCAACGGCCCCGTTTCTATTGACCCCATTGAAGTTACGCTGCAAACCTACACCGGAAAAACCGTGTACGCCGTCACACACACGCGTATTATGGAATGGAAAGACGGCAAACCGAGTATGGCAGTAGGCTCCACTGCCGACGTGACCCAAATGAAACACATACAAAAGAACCTCGAAGCCAAGGTAGCGGAACTCGCCAAGGCATATGAAGAGGTGGAGCAGTTTTCATACGTAGCCTCGCACGACCTACAGGAGCCCCTGCGGAAAATCAGCGCTTTCGGCGAACGGCTCAAGGAAAAATGCGGCGCTACCGTGGAACAGGATTGCGGCATGTACATCGACCGGATTATCGACGGCGCCAACCGGATGCGCTTGTTGATCGAAAACCTGCTGTCGCTGTCGCGCACGAAACGAAACGCCGACTACCTGAAGAAAACCGATCTGAACGAAGTAATGAACGAGGTTATCCTCGATCTCGAAGAGATGATGTCGGCCAAATCGGCCGATATCAACTACCCCGAATTGCCGGTCATCGACGCCATTCCGACCCAAATGCACCAGTTGTTCCTCAATTTATTGAACAACTCGCTGAAATTTACGCAGTCTGACGTCGATCCCCTCATTGAATTATCGTACTCGTATTTAAATGAAAAACAGAAAAATGAACTCAACTTAGACTCACAACAGGATTACATTTATATTCAGTTGCGGGACAATGGCATCGGTTTCGATCCCATGTACGCAGAATCCATTTTTTCGCCGTTCAAGCGATTACATGGACGGTCCGAATATGAAGGAACCGGGATTGGACTGGCTATCTGCAAAAAAGTTGCGCAGAACCACGGCGGCACCATTTGGGCAGAATCCAACCCCGGCAGTGGATCTACCTTTCATATTGTTCTGGCAGAACGTCAAACCGAAGCGACCTCCCAATGAATATAGAGTTGTCAGGCCTGTTGTATGCACTATAGGCCACACACTCTAATTTTAGTACCATGAAAAATACCAGAAAAGTAACCATACTGATCGCAGATGACGATGAAGACGATCGACTGATGACCAAGGAAGCCTTTGATGAGGTCCGTATTTTGAATGAAATCGTTTTTGTAAAAGACGGCGTCGAACTACTGGATTACCTCTACCGCAGAGGCGATTTTGCCGACCCCGATGACAGCCCGCGACCAGGTTTGATTTTGCTCGACCTGAATATGCCGCGTATGGATGGGCGCGAAGCGCTTACCATGATCAAAAAAGATGCTAACCTCCGGTCTATTCCGGTCACCATATTTACCACTTCCAAAGCCGAAGAAGACGTGGTGCGTAGTTATAACCTGGGTGTCAATTGTTTTATTACAAAACCCGTTACCTACGCAGGTCTGGTGGAAGTGGTCAAACAACTCAACAGTTTCTGGTTTGAACTGGTGGAATTACCAATCGATACAAATTGCTAACCGACATGAGCAATGAAAAGCGTATCCGTGTACTGATTGTGGACGATGACGAAGACGATTTTCTGCTCACGGCAGATACCCTGAAAAGTATTTCAGGCAGGCAGTTCGACATTGAATGGGCCCACAATTATCAAAAAGGACTTGAGCGCATCAGGAACTGCGACCACGACGTGTACATCGTCGACTACTACCTCGGCGTGTACACAGGCCTGCACCTGATCCGGGAAGCCCTGAAAGCGAAATGCGAGGAACCCATGATCCTGCTCACCGGCGTGAACAACCTGGAGGTAGACGAAGCCGCAGCCGAACTCGGCGCCTTCGACTACCTCCTGAAAGGTACGCTCAATGCCGAAGGCCTCGAACGCAGCATCCGCTACTCGCTGGCGCAGGCCGCTATGATCAAAACCGTCAAGGAAAACGAATCGAAGTTCCGGACGATTTTTGAAAAATCGCGCGATATGATCTTTATCGCCGACGAATCCGGCAAACTCATGAGCGTCAGTAATTCGGCCGTAGCCCTCACAGGTTATGAAATCCACGAACTGATGCAAATGCGCAGCACCGACCTGTATGCGGATAAGGAGGAAGGGGAAAGCATCGAGCACGACCTGGCACAAAACGGCGAGGTATCGGGCCGCAGGGTCGAACTCATGACCAAGAGCAAGGAACGCCGGATTTGTACTATTTACGCCACCATGCAGTCTGACCGGTACGGAAGGCAGTACTGTCAGGGCGTTTTACACGACATGACGGCAAAAATCAGGGAAGAACGCGCCACGGTGCTTTCCGAAAAAATGGAAGCGACCGGTCGCCTCATGCGTATGCTCGCACACGAGGTGCGCAATCCGCTGACCAATATCGGACTGGCACTCGAAGGCTTTCTGGGCGAAATACCACCCGGCAGCGACCTGAAAGACTACCTCGAAATTATCAAACGAAATGCCCGGCGCATCGATACGCTGATTACCGAACTGCTGAATTCTTCCAAACCAACCGAACTTAACCCGGAGTCCGTTTCACTGAAAGAAGTGCTCGAACAAACCCTCGAAGAAGCCGGCGATCGAATGGCGCTGAAAAAAATACATGTCATTGCCAAGTTTACCGCAGACGAGGATCTTGTGATGCTGGACCGGGAAAAAGTCAAAATTGCTTTTGCCAATATCATTGTCAATGCCATCGAAGCCATGGAAGAAGGGCGCGGCCTGCTCCAGATCACGACGGAACGAGCCTTGCATAAACTGGTTATTTCCATTCGCGACAACGGCTACGGCATCAGTCCCGATCACCTGAACAAACTCTTCGAGCCCTATTTTACTTCCAAACCCGGTGGTATGGGGCTGGGGCTTGCATCTACCCTGAATATCATACAGTCGCACGGCGGCACGATCGATGTGGAATCCCAGCAAGGGGTAGGCACCACGTTTTATCTGACGTTTAATGCAACACAAACAAACCAACAATGATACAAAAGAAAATTCTCGTCATCGATGACGAAGTCGATATCCGCGAAAACATCAAAAGAATCCTCACCGGCGCCGGCTATTTCGTTCAAACAGCCGACAACCTGCGCAATGCCATTAAAATACTCGTCGAACAACCGGTGTTCGATCTGATTACCTGCGATATCATGATTCCCGCCGCCGGCGGTTTCGAACTGATTGACGAAATCAAATCAGACAAGAAATATGCACACATCCCGATTCTCATGATCACGGGCATGGATGTGGAAGTGTTGCACGCCACTACGCACTCGGCCGATGCCGTGCTGATGAAACCTTTCAGCGCTGCCGATTTGCTGGGCAAGGTGAAGGGGTTTATGTGAGGATTTGAGGATGTGAGTGGATGAATTCAACTCGGATCCAGGCTTGTACAAAGGATTTGTTCGGCTTCGCCTCACGTGGGCATGATGGGGACGCGGATTTTGCGGATTGTGCGGATTTAAACGGATTTTTTAGTGGCCTGACGGCCACTTGTTGATTATCTACGGATTAAACCGCCTTCGGCGGGTGGATTTACGAGGCATCGGGTGAAGAATGAAAATCATTGGTTGTAAACTTCTTCTTCGTACATATATAATTTTCGATTTGATCTACGCCCGCCGAAGGCGGATAATCGGTAGGAAATCAAAAAAAGTGGCCGTCAGGCCACTAAAAATCCGTTTAAATCCGCACGATCCGCAAAATCCGCGTCCCCATCCTACTACGAGGGGCGTAGCCGAACCAATCCTTCGTACACTCCTATACTCGAATCCTCAAATATTCAAATCCTCGAATCCCGGGAGGCCATTTTCGCCCATTTCCACACCTCGAACCACCCTACCGATACACCCGCAGCGAGCAGACACCAGCCCGCATCGGCAATGGAAAGTGGCCCCAGATGGAACAGTCCGCGCATAGCGGGAAACAGAATAATGCTTAATAAAATGGCCGTAGCAATGCCAGTGATGCCCCACAACAACCTGTTGCGGTAAAAAAGAGTTGTGGCCAGCGTGTACTCGAACGAACGGTTCGCCAGCGTCAGCAATATATTTGAAGACAGCAGAGTAACGAATACGAACGAGCGGGTGGTGGCTTCGTCCTTGCCCAGCATAACAGCATAAGCGTACATGGTGAGTATGCCGGCAGTGATCATGGCGCCTTGCAGGATGCTCAGCAGGAGTTCCGGACCCGTAAACAGCCCTCCTTTGCGGGTATGCGGCGGCTTTTGCAGCACATTGGGTTCCGAAGGCTCGTTTTCAAAGGCTACCGCGCAGGTGGGGTCCATGATAAGTTCGAGAAATATCACGTGAATCGGCATCAGCATGTGCAAATACGGCCACCCGAAAACAAGCGGCAGCAGCACCGTCAGCACAATCGGCAGGTGAATGGAAATGATGTACCGGATGGCTTTTCGCAGGTTCTGATAAATGCGGCGACCGGTTTTGATGGCATCGAGCATGTGGCTCAGGTCGTCGTCGAGCAGTACCATCGAAGCGGCGCCTTTGGCGATTTCCGTTCCGCGTTTACCCATCGCTATACCCACCTGCGCCGATTTCAGCGCCGGCCCGTCGTTGACGCCGTCGCCTGTCATGGCCACTACTTCTCCATTTGCCTTGAGGGCTTCCACAACGCGTAGTTTCGCTTCGGGAAACATGCGTGCAAACACCGA
>JAKQJD010000524.1 GCA_029561355.1 Bacteroidota bacterium
GCATTCGGCCAGGGAGGCAAACAAATTCCACCTTCCAACCTTTCGCCGGACAAAGCCGTAAACCTGAATATACGTTCCTGGTTTACTCCGAAGGCTACCTGGAATGAAAACCCCTTCGGCGTGTCCGCGCCCGATGTAAAAACACTTTCGGTAGTGCCCGGTGTAACAATCACCATGGGCAATGAAGGACTGCCGATCTTTTTTGACGGCGCCACTTCTACTGAACCGGTGGATGAAGAAACGGCCGCCCGGGCCGCGCTTTCCTACCTGGAAAGCCTGCGACCTGCCGGTATTCAGGACCCGGCCGCCGAGTTTTCCATAAAAAAAGTGCAGACCGACGAACGCGGCAATTTCCATGTGCGCTTTCAACAGCAATACAAGGGCATTCCCGTTTTTGGCGCGGAATTGATTGCGCATACGAAAAACGGCGTCTTCACGTCGGCCGCCGGACGTTATGCGCCCACGCCGCATGTGCAAAGCGTACAGCCGTACATCGATGCCGCCGCCGCGATTCAAAAAGTGGTGCAAAAAATTGGAACTGACAAAGTAAAAAAAGAATGGTCGGCGGACGAACTGGAACTGGTCGGCGGCGCACAGTTTCATTCCCAACTGGTCATTTACCGGGTAAAAGAAAAAAACAACGAAACGTATCTCGCCTGGAACATCGATGCATACGCCAATCTGATCGCGCGATCCACTTATTTTGTAGATGCGCAAACCGGTGAAATACTGCACCATTTCAAAACCGCTTGCGACATTGCCGGAAGCCATAAAACGCATTCGGATTGCAGGGAAATAACATCCGCTGCCATTCCGGCCGCTACAGCGATCCTGGCGCCACCGCCACCTCCGGTAATGGCATCCGGCGTAGACCTTGAAGGTATTACCCGGACTTTCGGCGCATGGCAACACACAAACGGCAAACGCTACCTGGTGGATGCCACCAAACCCATGTTCAACGGTAATACAGCCTCCGTGCCCCTGGGTGTCATGCAGGGCGTGATCGTAACGCGCGACCAAAGCAACGTCGGCGGCGGCCCTTTGACGCACATCACTTCCAATTCCGATGTTTTTAACAACCCCAATGCGGTCAGTGCGCATTACAACACCGGGCTGTGTTATGAATATTATCAAAATACCTTCAACCGGAACTCCATCAACGGATCGGGCGGCACCATCAACGTGGTAGTAAATGTACCGGAAGACGGGCATTCGATGGACAATGCCTACTGGAGTGGAAATTCCATGTACTGGGGTAATGGTGACCAGGTGTTTTCGCCGCTCGCAAAAAGCCTCGACGTAACCGGGCATGAAATGACGCACGGTGTAGTGCAGGAAACGGCCGGCCTTATTTATGAAAGCGAAAGCGGCGCGTTGAACGAATCTTTCGCCGACATTTTTGCCGTGATGATCGACCGCGACGACTGGGCCATCGGCGAAGGAATCATGCTGCCGGGTGTGAGTGCAACCGGCTATCTGCGCGATTTTATGGATCCGCACAATGGAGATGACGACTGGTATCAACCGAGCCATTATTCGGAAAGAGCGACCGGCGAGGAGGATAACGGCGGCGTACATGCCAACAGCGGTATCACCAACCACGCTTTTTACCTGATCGCTACCAACCCGGCCGTCGGCAAGGAAATAGCGGAGCAAATTTATTACTACGTGCTGCGCGACCGCCTGACCGCTTCTTCTACGTTCATAGATCTCCGGCTGGCTGTCATCGCGGAAGCCGCGGAATTTTACAATCAGGAAATTGCCGATATCGCCGCCGCCGCTTTCGATGCAGTGGGCATTACGACCGGCGCACCGCATACCGCCGCCGCTTCATTGAGTCCCGGCACCGGCCTGGATTACATTATCAGTGTGACCAATGATGGACAGTACCTGGATTTGTCTGCTTCGGACGGTACGTTATTGACAACGGTGTACGAAGACGGCGTTTTAGACAAGCCAAGCGTGACGGACAACGGAGAACAGATCGTTTTCGTCAACAATGCCCACCAGATCGTTGGCGTCGAAATTGCTTACAACGATGGCTCGATCCAGTACAACACAGGCATTGTAAGTGAAGATACGACCTGGCGCAATGCAGCCATTTCAAAGGACGGCCGTTTTCTGGCAGGGCTGACTACGCTGAACGACAACAAAGTGATCATTTTCGATCTTGCCAATCCGACCGGCCCTGAACCGCGCGAATATTTCCTGGTCAACCCGACCAATGTGCAGGGCGTGGAATGGGTCGATAACGTAGCATACGCCGATGTAATCGAGTTTGATTATTCGAGTACGCACCTGATCTACGATGCTTTCAGTATCCTGGAAAATGCCGAAGGAGAAGATATCAGCAATTGGGACATCGGGCTGCTGGAGTTCTGGAAAGACGGTCAGTACGCGCCGAATGACACCCCCAATATTCGCAAATTGATCTCGCAACTGCCGGAGCACGTGGGCGTAGCGGACCCCGCTTTTTCAAAAAATTCGCCGAACCTGATTGCCTTTGATTATTACGTGCAGTTGCCGGAAGGCGGTACCGAATACCTGACTTATGTGGCGGACGTGGAAACCGGCGACAACGGCCCGGTCGTTTCTAATGGCCTCGAACTGGGATATCCCTGTTTTACTACGAAAGACGACAAGGTGCTCTTTCAGGACAAATCGTTGATTGGCGGCACCAACCTGCGCTTACAAAAACTGGCGCCCAATACGAATGCGCCGCAGGGCAATCCCGGCAATATTATCCTGGGACATAAATGGGGTACCTGGCTCAACAACGGCTCCCGTGTGCTGACAACCGGCGCCCATACTGCGCAGCAAAAAGAATTAGCGCTTTCCGTATCGCCCAATCCGACCGGCGGAACGGCCCGGATAACACTGCTTGCAACGCATGCTGCCGAAGCGCAAGTGATCGTGTCCAACTTGTTGGGCCAGTCGCTGCAACATCGTTTGGTAAGTTTATCGGCCGGTGAAAACCAGGTCGATCTTAACCTTCAAGGTTTACCTACAGGCACTTATTTCGTTCGTATTTCGGCGGGCAGTATGCAGGGAGGAGTGAAAGTGGTGAAGGAATAAGATTTTGCTTCACAAAAAGTTGAGACGGCTCCGGAACGATCGTTCCGGGGCCGTCTTATTTATTCCCCGGGTGGATACAACATCCGGAACGCATTAAAAATCGCCTGATGCGCAATCGTCGCATGGTCTTCCTGCGGCAGGTAGTCAAAATATACGTGCAGGTTTTTGCCGGCGGCATTTTTCAGTTTTTCAGCCAGCAGATTGGCATCTACTTCCATGACGCGCGGAATATCACCCGGGGTAAGGCCCTCCTTGCCTACGCCGATGTATACGTCGGTACGGGTTTGATAATCTGCCTGCAAAAGGGCCGACGGCGTATCGAGCAGCGAACCGTTGTCCCACCACAGGCTTGGGCTCACGATGATATATTTGTCGAAGAGCGCCGGTTTTTTCAGCAGAATTTCCGTTGCCAGCAACCCGCCCAGCGACTGCCCGATGAGCGTTCGGGCCCGGTTCGTCTTGTACTTCTTTTCTATAAAAGGCTGCAATTCCTGCTCCAGAAAAGCCATAAACCGGTCGGAATGCCCGGCATTGGGGAAGCGTTTTAGGTCCGATTCCTGGCGGGCAGGGTAGGTGAAATCCCGTTCTCTGTCCGTATTGACAATGCCGACCACGATGGACTTTGGAATGCGATGGATCCACGGGAAAGTGTTGAACTGCACAAGTCCGACGACGTGAATAAAATCCTCATCGGCCGCTCCATCCAATAAATAGATGACGGAATAACGCGTGGTATCGTCCTGTTCGTAACCTTCCGGCAAGTAAATATTCAGCGTTCTTTTTTCCGAAAGTTGAACCGACTGTATGTCCTCGGTGACACCAATCACGAACGGTCTGCTCCCCGTCTGGCCGAACAAAAATGCAGTGAAAGACATCAAAAAGATGAAGAGGGCGTATTGTTTCATCAGACCTTCGTTTTTAGGATAACGAATATGCGGGCGATACTGACCGACGACATTCGTCCGCCAGAGGCGGGCCAAATCAAAAAAATCAATAAGAATCTCAAAAGTGGCCGCAAGGCCACGAAAGAATCCGTTTTCATCCGCAAGATCCGCATAATCCGCATCCCACTACGCGGAGCGTAGCCGAAAAAATCCGCAATCATCCCGGAATCACGCCTTCCGCACAAACTCCGATTTCAGGCCCATAGCCCCGAAACCTTCAATCTTGCAGTCGATATTGTGGTCGCCGTCGGTCAGTCGAATGTTTTTCACCTTGGTTCCGGCTTTTACCGGTTTGGGCATACCTTTTACCGGCAGGTCCTTGATGACGATGACACTGTCGCCGTTTTGGAGGACATTGCCATTGGAGTCCAGCACTTGAAGCACATCTTCCTCCACAAGGGCGGGTGTTTCATCCGGGTTCCATTCGTGAAAACACTCGGAGCAAATTAAAAGTCCATCGCTGGGATAAGCGTATTCGGAATGGCATTTTGGGCAGGGCGGAATTTCCGACATGATAGAAACGGGTTTGTCAGCCAGGCTGTTACCCGGCTGAGCAGTTAGAATAGTGGTTTTCGCGGCAAAGATATAAACGCGCGACACTATTTCCCGGGTTTTGCTGTATGGCCGGGCATGATTTAACCCTTCACAATTGTATTTTTCCAAACCATGCGCCCGTCCCGATAAAAAGTCAAAAAGTAAAACCCCGACGGATAGCCTGTAAAATCGAGCGACTCGGGTACATTGTTCCATTGTTGCAGCATCGAACCGGCATAATTGAAGAGCCTTAAAGTCCCTTCCGAATCCGGGAAGGAATGTTTTAAACGGCAAGTCGTCACAACAGGATTCGGATCGATCTGCACCTCAACACCGGATAAGTGTTCGTGGGTGCCGATTATTCCGAAGCACGAATTTCCGGAAGGCCTAAAAACCGCATTTCCCTGCCGGAACGAGACCAGGTAAACATCCGTTCCATCCAGTGCATATTCACAGGAAAGCAATCCCGGGAAAAAAGCCCCGCAAATACATTGTTCGAATTGCGGTTGAAAGCCCCGGAGGATGCCTATTCCTTCCAGGATGTAAAACTCGGAGATGCCGGCGTAATGCGTTGAATTCGGAACTACATGCGCTTTCTGTACCCGTACATTGGAAAAACTGTCCAATGTAGTCGTGAAAATCGAATCAACCTGATACGAGAAATTACCTGCATCGAGGATTTCTCCTTCTATCATATCGAAGTCGTAGACCTTTGTAAAGGTGTTTCCGTCCGAAGAGACAAAAACCTTGTCGCTGACTTCGTATGCATACTGCGTATTTCCATTCGACCAGCGCATTTTTTTGCAGAGATGTCCGGCTAAAAGGGTGTCGCTATCTACAGTCAGGGTGTCGCATCCTTCCGGTCCAAACCATCCGGTTACGTAACAGTATTTCCATTGCTGACCGGTTTCAAGCCATTGAATTTGAGCATTTAAAAGGCGGGTAAAAAAAATGCAGAGCAGGAGCAGAAGTGTTTTCATGTTTAAACAGGGGTGTAATGGTGAGGGGAAAGAGGGCACAATCTTTTTTTTACTATCCGGTTTCAGGAACCATTCAAGTCATCGGATGACTCAGAGTCATCCGATGACTTGAATGGTTCCTGAAACCGGATAGTCATTTCTTTTTCTAACAAAAATAGAAGGATTCCGCAGGAGGAACAGCCGGTTGTGAGCAAAACGCAAAAAAAATCCCCTTACCCGGCTTGTGTGCGGATAAGGGGATTGTGATGGGCATAAATCCTGTTGCTTTTACTGCGTAATTTCCAGCAATTCCACTTCAAACACCAGCGTCGAGCCCGGAGGGATAGCCGGTGTCGGGCTGCTTTCACCGTACGCCAGTTCGGCCGGAATAACGAATTTGTACTTGTCGCCCACGTGCATCAGTTGTACGCCTTCGGTCCAGCCCGGAATGACCTGGTTGAGTCCGAACGTGATCGGTTCGCCGCGGTCTACACTGCTGTCGAAAACGGTGCCGTCGGTGAGCGTGCCGTGGTAGTGTACTTTCACGTTGTCGGTGGCTTTGGGCGATACGGCGCCCGTGCCGCGTTTCAGCACCTCGTACTGAAGGCCGCTGGCAGTGGTGGTCACACCTGCACGCTTTTTATTGTCGTCCAGGAATTTTTTGCTGGCCGCCATATTTTTTTCACTTTCGGCTTTCATCAGTTTTTGGCTGTAAGAGCCGAAAATTTCATTGGCCGCATCCGGCTCGAAAGGCTGCGTTTCGCCTTTCAGGGTAGAACCGATGGCTTTGATGATGATATCGGGGTTCAGATCGCCGGGGATCTGACCTTTCATGTTCATGCCGACCAGTTGGCCGAGGGCATAACTGGCACTGTCGACGGCGGTTTTAAGCGGTGTTGCCGAAGCGGTGTTCTGGGCATTCAATCCGGCAAACAGCATCGCCAGGATATTGATCAAAAGAATTTTTTTCATGTTTTTGTGTTGGTAAGCCGCAAAAGTAAGGCCTTCGGGTAAAAATTTCGGCTAACTCTGATTTAATAAGATGCAAAGGGGGTATTGAAAGCCGGGGTAGCGACCGGGTGGCTCAAAGCCACCCGGTCGCTTTGCATCCGCTTTGAATAAAATTACGATAAACTCTTATCCATGGCTTTACTAATACATTCCAGGCCTTTTTCAAACACGTCGGCCGTGGTGTACCCAAAACCTACGCGCAGGTAAGTATCCGGCATGTCGAACCAGTGGCCGGGGCCCACCATGGTTTTATATTCGTGCAGCAGCAGGTGATAAAACCGGTTGGTATCCACCTGTAGATCCTGTTTCATGCGTAAAAAACACACCACGCCACCTTCGGGCAGGATCGCTTCCACACGGGTTTCCTTTGTCAGCCAGGTTTGCAGGATCTCGAAATTTTTCAGGCACTTACGGCTGATGTGCGGGATGAATTTTTCCTTGCGCAGGTAAAACTGGCAGGCTACCGCTTCGTCGAGCGCGGAGTTGCTGATGTAGATCATTTCCTTGGCCGCCAGGAACAGTTCCATCAACACTTCATTCTGCGTGATGAGCCAGCCCATACGCAGCCCCGGCAGGCCGTAGGCTTTGGAGAGAGAGGCCACACTGATTACTTGCGAACTTCGGGTGGCGATGATAGGGTAGGGCGTTTTAAAACACGCGTCGCGGTAGGTTTCGTCGACCAGCAGGAAAATGTTGTGTTGCTCGGCAATGTGAACCACTGCATCGATTTCAGCCTGGGTCATCAGCATACCGGTCGGGTTGTGCGGCGTGGTAATACTGATCAGTTTGGTGTTGGGGCGGATGGCTTCGGCGATTTTCCGCGGGTCGAGGCGCCAGCCTTCTTCGAAAGCGAGGTCGATAAAACTGATGTCGCAACAGATGGCGCGTGGCACTTCGATATTGGTGGCGTAGTTCGGCCGCACGATAACCAGGTGGTCGGCAGCCGTCAGCAGGGCGGTGTTGACAATGAACAAGGCTCCGGCGGCGCCATTTGTAAGCAGCACATTGTCAGGGTGTTGCAGATTGAACTCGTTCGCGATAGCCTGCCGGAATTCGAAGTTGCCCTTGTGCGGGACGTACGACAATTCCAGGTTGTCCAGCGATAACTGCAGGTCGCTCATTTTCAGATCGGTGACGGAACTTTCGGACAAATTGTACAGCACCTTGTCGTATCCGAATTCTTCCGGCGACTCGATTTCGATGGGCATTCGCTTGTAAAGCATGTGTTGTATTTTGGAGGGTAAAGGTGGGGAATATTATTTGGGCAAGGGGCGTTTAATTGCCAATCTCACCAGCGTTATACACTTTGGATAGGTATTTTTTTCGATTTTTAACACTTTATACGTATCGACAAGTTGCGCTTGACAAAAAGTCTCCAGTATTAATTCGCCATCGATTTCCCTTACTTGAATAGTAAAAAAATCCTCCGCTTTTGGTGCACTGATCGTCGTGGGTTCTTCACAAATTTTCATTCTGGTTAAGACGAAAGCATCTTTTTTATAAAATGTCCAATTGATTGAATTACAGCATTCAATGTGAAAATTGGCGCTGTAGAGTTCTATGGTGTCAGCCTTGTAAAAAGCGCTGTCTCTGTTACAAATTACCCATGGATTAGAAGTGGGAGAAATCCACCCCGACTTGTCCTGCCGGATGCTGTTTTTAAACGTTTTTAATAACTGTTTTTTGGTCGGGGCGTTGCTTTGCGAAAAGGCGAACTGGGCACTAATAATAAGAATAATCAAGAATAAAAACCTCATAATAAACTATTGAAAGAAAACGGATACATGTTCGCTGGCATTCAATAATAATTCCATTTCCCGATCGTGAAATTCGACCTGAATTTTCCCGTCACCAATCCGTTTTCAATTTTTGGATAGGTATCTTCCTGTTCTACAAAAAACGCTCTTTTCACATTCCTGTTGGCTGCATAACACAACAAACTGAAACTGGAATCGATGTGGTGGTACCGGGCCCGCTTAATAGTGATCCAGTACGCGCCCGGCTCCGGTGAAACGTCTTCA
>JAKQJD010000534.1 GCA_029561355.1 Bacteroidota bacterium
ATCGTACAAACGGCTGCTGCCCGAAGAACCGCAAACCGTTCCATTGTTGGGGCGAACAAAGGAGGGGTCGCTCGCTGCGAGCGCGCCACTCAGTGAAGTCACCGAGGTAGCCTGCAAACAGCCGCAGTTTTCAAATACCGGCGGCAGTTTGTCTTCCACCAGGATTGTACCCCAGCAGGAGTTGCCCGAAATATGTGTTACCCGCACGGCATACGTGTGGTGCACGTCGCCAGGGCCGAGAATACCCGGCTGCCATGGGCCGTTGCCGAGTGGCAAACTGCGGTCTACTTCCACCGTGTAGTCATCGTAACAGCCGTAGGTGCCTTCCAGGATCAGGTCGGCATTCAGTTCCAAAGAACAGGTTTCATCCAGGGAAATGTGCACATTATCGTTGCAAACCAGGTTGGTAGGTGTAGCTACTACCGATACCGTTTGAGAAACGGACTGGATGCAGCCCGGGTCATCCGGACCGGCAGCCTTCGGAACACCACCATTTACCGTGTAGGTGATTACATAAGTACCCGTGCCTGCCGCAGGGTCAAACTCCGTTGCAGGAGTACCGTTCACCGTGAAGCCTTGCGAAACAATGTTCGCGTCGCCGGGAGTACCCGTCAGGGTAACAGGGTCACCGCCCAGGCAGAACGGGCCTGTCAGGTCGGAAGTGATTGCCGGGTTCGGGTACTGGCAACTGTTACTGATGGAAAGTGTTGCGCCTGCAGCATTCATCACCGTAATCGAATAACCGATTGCGTCAATGTGGCGACCGGTAAGCCGGTAGATACCGGAACCCGGAGCCGTTTCCGTAAACGTCGTGCCTACAGGAATCAGTATCGGAGCCGCCGGTGGAGCAGGGCTGCTGGCAGAGTAAAGACCTGTATTGGCCGTTACCGTCCAGGTCTGACCGGTTGGTGCGTTGATCTGGATCGTTTCACCGAATTGACCGTTCGTCAGCGTCGTTGCGTTATTCAAACAAACGCAAGGGTCGGAAATGCTGATAGGACAGTTCACGGATGCTACCGTTACCGTTCCCGTCATCAAAGCGGTGCAACCGCCTTGCGTACTGGTAGCGACTACCGTGTAAGGACCAGCCGTCGTTTGCTGGCCGAAAGAAATGGCCGCACCCGTGCCGGCTACCGGAGCGCCTGCATTTATCGCATTTACACGCAATTGATAGTTCACACCCGTTTGGGAGCCGCTCAGGCCGACTGCGATACCCGTGCTACCGGTGCAGTACGTACCGCCGCCGGTTACCGTGAAGGCTGTTGGTGTCGGATTGACCAGCACCGTTGCCGTGAACGTTGTGCCGGGGCAGGTATTTGCCGTAGGCGTGATCGTGAATGTCACAGTGATAGGTCCATTCGTCGTATTGGTGAGCGCACCCGAGATATTACCCGAACCGTTCGCAGCGATGCCCGTTACGTTGGCAGTATTGTCGCGCGTCCAGGTGAAGGTCGTATTGGCAACAGGGCCGGCCAGTGCGATCGTAGTGATCGTGCCGCCCGAACAGATCGTTTGGGAAGCAGGCGTAGCCGTTCCTGTCGGCGTCGGATTAACGATAACAGTGGCCGTGATAGCATTACCCGGGCAAGTATTTGCCGTAGGCGTGATCGTGAACGTAACCGTAATCGGTGCGCTCGTCGTATTGGTCAGCGTGCCCGAGATATTACCCGAACCGCTCGCAGCGATACCCGTTACACCCGGACTATTACGTGTCCAGTTGAATGTCGTGTTTGCCACGTTGCCCGTCAGAACAATCGTCGTAATCGTGCCACCCGAGCAAATCGTTTGCGAAGACGGTGTTGCCACTGCATTCGGCGTCGGATTTACGGTGATGGTAAATGTTTGCGGAGTACCCTGGCAGGTTGTTTCCGTGGGTCCGTCCGAATAGAATGGCGTTACCACGATGGTAGCCACCACTGGCGATGTACCGTTATTTACCGCAACGAAAGAAGGGATATTACCGGTTCCGTTGACAGCCAGGCCAATGCCTGGAGTAGTGTTGGTCCAACTGTACGTAACTCCTGCAGGAGTGCCTGTGAAAGTAATCGCTGTAGTATTACCACCATTACAGACCGACTGGTTGCCCGGGTTGTTCACCGTTGGAATCGGTACAATTACCTGAGTAGTTGTAGCGGAAGGCCGGCAGGCAGGAGACAGCGGCAAAGGATTCAGGATCGCATAAACATAGTATTGTCCGGCGGCCAGCGAGGAGGTAGTGGTCTGTGCGACCGTTCCACCACTGGTCAGGCTACCGTTGGGTACCGTTGCGATCACCGTACCGCCCGTATAAGGCGTCATGGTCGGCGCAGGGAAAGACACAAACTGGATGCCGTAGGTAGAACCCATACTGGTCAGTCCGGAAGCCGTAAACGTGACCGACGTGCCAAAGCAAACGCCATTATCATTACTTGACAGCGAGCCGATGGTCGGGCAGAGCGAACAGTTGCCCGGGCCTAACAGTGATATTTGTGCAGTAGCAGAACAAGTATTAGGGCTCGATACCGTAACAAAGTACGTACCGACGGTAAGACCTGTCTGATCTTCCTGACCGTTTACCAGGCCCGTGCCGTCCGGCGAAGACCAATTGTACGTGAATGGGCCGGGGGCCGATCCGCCCACTGTCAGGTTGATTGAACCGTCGGTGGATGTACAGGTAATAGGTTCTACAACTGTATTCGTCAAAGTTGGCGACTGTAGCCCGGTTACCGTAACCGGGCCGGTCATCAAAGCCGTACAGCCGCCCATTGTATGGGTAGCCACTACGGTGTAAGTACCGGCCGTCGCTTGCGGGCCGAAAGAAATGCCGGAACCCGTACCTGGTACCGCAGCACCGACGGTCGCTGCACCCAGGAACAACTGGTAGTTCACACCCGTTTCCGAGCCGCTCAAAGTAATCGCAGGCGCAGGATCAGCAGAGCAATACGTGCCGCCGCCCTGTACAGTGAATACGATCGGAGTCGGGTTGGCAGTCACGATTGCTGAGCCGGTCATGGTGGCCGTACAAGACGAAGCCACATGCGTGGCTACGACCGTATACGTACCGCTTGCAGGCTGGTTGCCGAAAGAGATAGCAGCACCTGTGCCCGGTACCACAGCGCCAACAGGATTTATACCCTGGAACAACTGGTAGTTCACACCCGTTTCCGAGCCGCTCAAACCTACCGTAGGTACGGTATTACCGATGCAGTATGTGCCGCCACCGGTTACAGTGAACAGTCCGGGATTTGCCGTTACGGTAACAGTAGCGGTACCGGTACACGTATTAGCAGCCGTAGCGGTAACCGTGTAAGTAGTAGTTGCCGTCACATTAGACGCTACCGGATTGGAAATGGTCGAACTGTTCAGGAAAGTAGAGGGCGTCCAAACAAAACTGAGTGCGTTTACGCCACCTGTGATAGTGATGTTGTAATCTTCCGTTTCACCGAAAGCACTGGAAGAAGCACCGCAGGCCTGACCGCTGGTAACAGCGGAGTCATTACCGCCTACGATACGCAAGCGGGTAACGCCGTTAATGGCGCCGGCAGGTACCGTAAACGTAACGGATACTGTTCCGCTCGCTCCGGCATTGGTTGAAGCGCCTAAAAATTCGGAGGCTGCTAAAACCCCGTCGCCATCAAAATCTATCCAGGCGCCGAAAAACTGGTTAACGTCTGTACCGAAAGATACGGTCAGCGTGTACATGGCCCCGGCCGTCAGGGTAGTAGTAGGTACCGGAAAGAAAGTATATGCTGGTGCGCCACCGGCACAACCGGAAGCGTTCATCAGCGTATTCAGGACCACATTTGTGATCTCGTCCGTAGCAGTAAAGGCATTACAACCACTGGCATGGCTGGATGCGCAATAAGTTGCCGGTGCCGTGCCTGCCTGTAATTGAGACATTCCACCATTACAAACGCTGGCAGGAGTTGCCGTAGCAGTAATAACGGGGCTTGGTATAACAGTAATGCTGGCAGTAGCAGTTGCCGAACATCCGGCAGCATCCGATACCGTTACCGTGTAGGTCGTGTTCACGAGCGGCGTGGCAATAACCACTGCACCGCTGGTTGTATTCAGTCCTGTTGCCGGCGACCAGCTATAAGTAACACCTCCGGAAGCCGTCAATGTTACCGGAACACCAACGCAGATGTTCGTTGAAGTGGCCGGAGTAACCGCAGCCGTAGGATTTGGATTTACCACGAGGGTTACCTCATTGGAGGTAGATGAATTTCCGGTAGCCGTACAAGTAACAACCGCTACAATATAATATGTACCGGCAGTAATTGAACCTGTATTAAAACAGTTACCGTTTCCACAGAGATCTGTGTAAGGGCCGCCCGGGGTGGCCGAGGAGCGCCATTGCACTGTGATACCTAATCCTGCAGACTGACCGGAAAGGCAGAGCGTGCCGGATTGGCCCAGGCAAATCGGGCTGACTGCTACTGCTGCGGTACCGGCAGTAGGTGTGCCGGTGCAGGTAACGGCTACGGTTCCGGAGAATTCGTCAGCGCCGATGTCCGGCGTCGTTACACTGCGAACATTACCGTCAAAATCATCGGTTACCGTTGCGATGAAAGCAGCGCCGCTTTCGATCTGCGTCTGGATCGCCGGGTTAATATGCAGGAAGTTGGCCGTCGCACCGCTGGTGCTGAGGAAGGATGGATCTTCCTGCACGGAAGCCGTTTCACGCGGCGTTACCAGCGCTTTGAAAGCGACCAATTGCAGGTTGCTGGTACCATCTGAATAGATGACCCGGTTGGTGCAGGTCAGGCCGGTATTTCCAGCCCAGAACAGGTTGTTGTTGGAAGTCGTTGCATAGTTGTTCAGGTTGGTAGCAGCCGACCTTCTGAATGCAACCGTCAAACCCGTACCGTTCGGCGCGGAATTGTTGACCAGGATATTGTTCCGCAGATTCAGCGCCGCACTAGTGGCAGTTGTGCTGAACGTATGGAAAAGTGCGGTCGTACCGAAGTTGGTGCCGGTAGAGGTCGCATTGATGTTAACCGTATTGTGGAATATGTTGAAGGTCGTGCTCGCTGTGGTAGAAGTAATACTGATACCACGTATCGCATCCGTCAGACTGGCTGCCGGCGCCCTCAAATCACCAATCAGGTTGTTGGAGGCCGTAACGGTCGTGCCGCCTGAAAAAAGGAAACCGTTCACCGCAGAAGTCGTGGTCGAAATGGCCCCGGTTTCGGACAGGTTATAGATTTTATTTTTGGTAACGTTCACCGTCGTACCGCTGCTTACGGAAAGGCCCCGCACTAATGGCGAAGTTGCCCCCGAACCGGACAGCGTATGTATAACGTTGCCACCTGCATTCACGATCGCACCGGCCGTAACGGCAAGACCCGTAACGGTTGAGCTCGCACCCGTCGAAGAAAGGGTATTGATCGTGTTGTTGTTGATATTCATGGTAGTTACGGTCGTCGCACCACCCGTAATACCGGTTACGTTGCCGCCGGTACCGTTCGATATAAGCGACGTAACGGTATTGTTCGAATACGTCTGGACGCCTTGGTTGCTGGTTCCGTGCGTAAGGCCCGTGATGGCTCCACTGCCGGTAATATTGGTTATCATATTACCCGTACAAACGGTGGCATTACCAAAGTTAACAGCCAATGCGGTTATCGCACTGCTACCTCCCGTAATATTGGAGAATGTATTTCCGGTAATGGTTTTGGTAGGCCCGCTTGAAGAAGAAGCACCTTCCGTATTGCTCCATCCGGCAATGGCGGTAGCGCCGGTAACGGTAACGTTCGAAAAGTTGTTACCGGTCTGGGTCATGGCGGAACCGTTTACAGAAGAGGAATTGGCACCATAGAAGGTAACTGTTCCGCCTGCACCGGTTTTGTTGAATGCTGTAACGATACTATTCGTATTACAGTTTTCCACACCGGTTGCTGTCATGTTACCTGTACGACCAATAAATGTTACGGAACCTGTGGTGTTAAGCGCCAGGTTGGTAAACGTGTTATTATTGATGTTTGCCGTAGCAGAACCTGCATACGCATAACTGATCAGGTTAACAACTGTAGAACTGGCTGCATTGAAAACAATACGTCGTACATCATTATTACTGATAGAGACGTTTGCTGTAATAACAGCAGTTACCAGTACGGCACTCAGGTTGGCAGCGCTGTTTGCGGCACTGAAGTTAATAAAGTCGCCGGCCGCGTTTCCGAACTGGTTGTTATTTATGTTCAATGCGGTAACCACGGCGCCCTGGCTGGTTATGCCTATCATACTTCCCGTCGAAGCGGTAGAAGTATTGGAACGAACGATATTGTTGTTCATATTCAACGTACCGAATGCACCCAGGCTGGCGACACCAAAAATGGTTGCTGCGGTACCTGCTCCTGTTATCGCATTGTTGATAATGGAGTTCGCATTCATGTTCATCGTTACATTCGCTACTGCTCCGATCGTTGAAGCGGCCGTAATACATTGTACGGCGGCGGTACCGGCTTGCGTAAATGTAACGGTATTGCTGTTGAGATTATTCGTGATCGTACCGACAGGCGCTACCGAATAGTCTGTCAAAACACCTCTCAACGCAACCGCTGTGTTTAAAGACGCACTGATAATTGAGTTAAAAGAAACGTTGAAATTGGATTGATTCAATACGTACGCACCGACAATGATCGTGGTGGGGAACCCAACAAAAGTAGACAGCGAGCCGATGGCGCCGTAGTTAGTGATGTTGTTCCCGGTTGCCAGTGAAGCGCCCCCTACGTCGAGGCCGTTGTCCATATTGGCAGCGGTAGCCGAGCCGATAAACACGGTACCGAAGTTCACGTTGTTGATGTTGTTGCTGTAAATCTTGTTGCCGCTGTTGGCACCCGTAGGAGCAGTGATGTCTGCGAGGGTGAGCGGATCGGCGGCAGTGTGCCGCACGTTACTGTAAACACCGAAACTGTTGGCGTAGGTGCGCGACAACGAGATCGTATTATTCGAAATCGTATTGTTTTGAGCGCCATCCGTAGCAGAAGCGTATAAAAACGCTACCCCCCATTCGGTCATGTTATTACTGGCTGCAGGCGTATTAACTACGTTGGCTGCATTTTCCTGCATCGTAAAACCACTGATCGTCACGAAATCTGCTCCAATAAGTTTAAAGACAGCATCATTCAGCGTTCCTACAGTAAGTGCTGCGGACGTAGTAATAACGTTTGAGTTTCCCTGCAGCGTAATCGGATTGGCCAGCGTACCAGTGATCGTGGTAATGCTGTATCCGCCTGCCGGAGCGGTTTGCGGGTTACCGGCCACCAGGTTCAACGTTACACCGCCGGCGCCAACGCCCTGGGTGTTCAAATCCGTGATCGCAGCAGCGAGGGTAGCATAGTCGCCGGGAATGTTTTTTGTTCCGGTCAGCTGTGCCTGCAATCCGTTCAGGTTTGCAATTGATAGAAACAAACCTATTGCAGCCAGGATCCGCATAGCAAAATGCTTCGCCAAAGGTTTACAACCAGGACAGGTTCGAAAGTAGATTTTATTCATTTTTCATGAAATTAAGATTATGCAATAGTTTAGAACTAACCTCCATATTGCAAGCATATGGAAGGCACCAAGAAGGTGATCTGGGAAAAAATAATTACGTTCAGCAACGGGGCACCGTCCTGTTCTTTTAATTAGCCAAATAAGATGTGACTTTGTCGTACAGATGATTCCTGTCTGATTCTATGGCCGGCGGCATGGTACGAATGCAGGGAAAGTGCCGGAAAAAATGCAGGAGGGTAAATGTGAGAAAGTCATGAAATTACAACGGTACAAGGATGGATTAAGGATTATATTCAGCAAACCTACATACAAATCACCCCACTGTACTTTTTTTTATAATTTTTTCGACCAAAAAAACAGGCGGTTACAAAAACCATTTTCAGACGTAAAAACATCTCTAATCCAAATAACCCGACCAAAACACGTGTTTTTTTTGTTATTCAATTGAAACAAAATATACACGGAACTGGAGCCTGATTGATTTTCCGGTCGCCTTCTTCATTCTTGTAAACCCGCCCCTTTGAACTGATGCAAAAAAAATCCCGAATTCTTCTCGCTGAGAAGAATTCGGGAAAATTTCAGGGTAGTGGCGCATTCTAAAAATACTTCACTACCCTATTCCTTCTTGTTTTTACTTCGAATGTATCATCTTCTTTGTCGCTTAGATAAAGCAGGATTGACAACTTTTAAAAAGTTGTCAATCCTAACCCTATTACTTCGACTGAATCATTTTCTTCGTCGCCTTGTCCGTCGCCGTTTCCAGCGTGTAGTACAACATACCGGTCGTGTTCAGCAGCGCACGATCAACACTGATCGTGTTGTATCCTTTTGCAAATGCACCACTTTGTGTAAACACCATGCGGCCCGTTTCGTCGAAGATACGCAGCGTTGCGCTGGTTGCTTCCGGGAGGTGGAAACCGATGAATGTTTTGTTCACAAACGGGTTAGGCTGGTTTTGGTACAGTTCGAAACCAACACCGGAAATCGTAGAACCACTCGCACCGTTGAAGCGGAATGCTACGTCCAGGCGGTTGTTTGCCAGGCTGTATGCTTCTGCTTTCGTGATACGGCTGGATACGCCCAGCATGTTGGACAGTTGGCCTGCTTTCGAAGCGCGGAACGT
>JAKQJD010000582.1 GCA_029561355.1 Bacteroidota bacterium
TTGCGCACGACTTTTCCCCCTGAAGGGCCTTTTATGGCCCGCGCGTACGATTCCGGCAATATTTATTTTAATGTCATTCAAACAATTATCGCTCATCGAGCCGCTTATGCGTGCGCTCGCTACGGAGGGCTATGAGCGCCCCACTCCTATCCAGGAGCAATCTATTCCTATCATTTTACAACGCCGCGACCTTCTGGGTTGCGCCCAAACCGGAACTGGAAAAACCGCTGCTTTCGCACTGCCGATCCTGCAGTTGTTGCACGGTAAAATTCCGGCCAACCATAAAGCCATCCGCTGCCTTATTCTGACGCCTACCCGCGAACTGGCTATCCAGATCGACGAAAGTGTGAAAGCATATGGCAGGCATACCGGTATCCGGCACATGGTCGTATTCGGAGGTGTATCGCAATTCGCACAGACGGAAAGCCTGAAGCGCGGCTGCGATATCCTGACCGCTACCCCGGGTCGTTTGCTCGACCTGATGAACCAGGGTTATGTTTCGCTGCGCGATGTGGAAATTTTCGTGCTCGACGAAGCCGACCGCATGCTCGACATGGGCTTCATCCACGATGTCAAAAAGGTAATTTCCAAACTTCCGGCCAAACGTCAGACGCTGTTCTTCTCGGCAACCATGCCGCCGGAGATTTCCAATCTGGCTAATTCCATCCTGACCGATCCGTTGCGCGTGGAGGTGACTCCCGTTTCTTCTACGGCAGAAAAAGTAGCTCAGGCACTTTATTTTGTAGATAAAGCCGATAAAAAGCACCTGCTCAAACATTTGCTGAAAGACAGTGACGTTCGTTCCGTGCTGGTATTTACCCGTACGAAACACGGCGCTAATAAAGTTGCAGCCGACCTCGAAAAAGCCGGTGTACAGGCAGAAGCCATTCACGGCAATAAATCTCAAAATGCACGGCAAGCTGCGCTGGCAAACTTTAAAAGCGGTAAAATCCGCGTTTTGGTTGCTACCGACATCGCTGCCCGCGGTATCGATATCGAGGAACTTTCGCACGTAATCAACTACGAATTGCCGAACGTTCCGGAAACCTACGTGCACCGTATCGGTCGTACCGGTCGCGCGGGCGCCAGCGGTATCGCGTTGTCGTTTTGTGAAGCCGAAGAAATCCCGTACCTGAAAGATATTCAGAAACTGACGGGCCAATTAATACCGGTAGAGGTAGAGCATCCGTACGCCGCCGACCTGGTAGCGCCAGGAATTCCGGTGCCACGCAGCAAGGAAAAACCGGCAGCCAAACCGGCAGTTCAAAAAGTTCCTGCGCCGCAACGCCCCGACGTTATTCCAACTCCGGAACGCCGCCCCGATACGCAACGGCAAGGTGCGCAGCACAGGCCAAACAAGCCGAAATCGAACGAACAACAACCGGAAAGGAGAGATCGTCCGAATGAACGGCCTGCCGGTCAGGAAAGAAACAATGGCGGTTCGTCTTTCAACGGCGGTCAAAAACGCGACGAACGCCGTCCGGATCGCAACGATCGCAGAGACCGTCCTTTCCGCCCCGAGCAAAAACCGGCTGCCAAACAAAATCAGGAAGCGTCCGACACACCATTCAGCCGCGGTAGCCGCTTCGCTTCGATTCTTGAAGTAGCATCCATCGAAAAACAGGACCGGCCGAAAAAGCCGTTCGCAGACCGGGATGACCGCAATCGCGCGCCCAAAAGCAACGACAGCCGCCCGCCGTTTGGAGGCGACCGGAAAAAGAAGAAATGGTAAATCCTTTTTGAGAATATAAAGATTTGAGGATGCGAGTATTTGAGTGTGGACCCTAATAACAGGGCTTCTGCTCGAATACTCGCATTTTCATTTCCTCAAATCCTCGCATCCTCAGATACTCATATCTTCAAGAAACCACCGCCATACATTTCAACTCAATAGAAATCGGCGTGGGCAGGCTATCGATCCCTACCGTCGTTCTGCAAGGTTGATTGTCTTTAAAATACGCTGCGTAAATACGGTTGAACGTGTGGAAATCGCGCTCCATATTGGTCAGAAATACCGTCACATCCACCAGATCCTCCCAACGGGCGCCGCTGGCTTCCAGTACGGCCCGCACGTTGCGGAACACGGAATGCACCTGCGCTTCGAAGTCGAAACTCGAATAATTGCCCGACGGCGTACGCGTCAGGCCCGGCACGCCGTCCGTTTCCGGATCTCGCGGCCCGATACCCGACAAAAAAAGCAAATT
>JAKQJD010000600.1 GCA_029561355.1 Bacteroidota bacterium
TCGAGCGGTAGCCTGACTTCGCACTTCGCACTGACGACTTCGAACTTGCGCAGGCTTCGCACTTCGCACTGACGACTTCGAACTATCTAAACCTGATAGCACGGACCGGCGCAATTTTGGAAACCCAGAGCGCCGGTATCAGCAGAAACATCAGGGTAATAACGAGCGTCCCGACATTTACCCCGATGATGGCAAGCCAGTTAATTTTAACCGGTGCGTAAGACAGGTAGTAGTCGGCTTCGTTGAGATGAATGAGGTGAAATTTATCTTCCAGAAAACAAAAGCCCAGACCGATCAGGTTGCCCCAGAACATACCGGTAAGTGTAATGACCGCTGCATAGTACAGGAAAATCTGCCGGATTCGGCCGTCCTGTTCACCCAGCGCCTTCAAAATGCCGATCAGGGAAGTGTGCTCCAGCAGAAGCACCATCAATGCGGTGACCATATTGATGATCGCCACTGCCAGCATCAGACCGAGGATGACAATTTCATTGTAATCCTGCAATTGCAGCCATTCGAATATGGCGGGAAATTTCTCACGAATGCTGACACTCAGCAGGTCTGGCGGAAGAACTTCATTGTAAATGTAACTATTATACATATCGATATCCCGCAGATCGTCGAGCCAGATTTCAAAACCGGCTACCTGATTTTCATCCCATCCCAGCAGGTTCTGCGTCTGGCGGATATCGCAAAGTGCGAATTTCCGGTCGTATTCTTCCAGCCCGGTTTTATAAATGCCACAAATCTGAAACAAGCGGCGGAGTTGTTCGCGTTCTTTTACAAAATGCACCACGAACTTGTCGCCCACGCCTACCTGTAGCCGGTCTGCCGTCTGCTGGCTGATGATAATGTCGCGCGAAGGAGCCGAATCCGGCAGGGAAAGGAAGGTGCCCGCAACGAGGTAAGGTTTAAGGTTATTCCAGTCGAAATCTGTACCGACCCCTTTTAGCAAGATGCCTTCCAGCGCCGTTTTGGTACGGATAATACCCGGCTTGTGCGCAAAAACCTGGATATGCCGGATTCCGCCGCGGGAGGTTTTTTCCTCGTCTACGCCGGTTTCATCTCCCAGGATCGTTGTATGAGGCATCAAATAGGTTAGCCTCTTCATCGTGTCCAGCGACGGATAAAAATCCTGTTTCCGGGAAATGGGCTGCGGCTCGTACGACAAAGCGTACCGGGTATCGGAAATATGAATATGCCCCCAAAATTCGAATATTTTCC
The DNA here is from genome assembly GCA_029561355.1 of Bacteroidota bacterium. GTDB lineage: Bacteria > Bacteroidota > Bacteroidia > Chitinophagales > Saprospiraceae > M3007. The sequence goes on from JAKQJD010000600.1 coordinate 1,225, forward strand.
GGCTGATCTCGGTTTTAAAGCCCGCAATCAGTGCTGTAGCGGCGATCATAACGGCCACGCTCAATGCCACCGCCGCAATGGCAATACGCAGGATAATTTTGGAAAAACTGTTGCCCGATGAAAAAGCAATGCGCCGGGCGATGAAAAAGGGGAGATTCAAGGAAGTTATCGGTTATTAGTTATCAGTTATCCGTGGTGCGTACGCTTTATTCTTCGTTCATGATCGGTAAAAGGACTTCTACCCGTGTTCCGCTGCGTTGTCCGCCGGTCATTTCTCCAATGTCGGTGATTTCGATGAAATTATCCCGTTTGCTTTTCTGTATCTGATGGAGCAGCAGCAGCCGTTCCTGCGTGATATCCATACCCCGCGAACGGTGTTTCTGGAAACCCGGCTGGTTAATCTGTTTTTCCCGGCCCTTGTTGATGCCCACTCCATCGTCCTCGATGATGCAACGGATCAGGTTTTCTTCTTCCAGCAACTGAAATTCGATCAGCAGGCGACCTTCCTGCCTGGGGCGCAGACCGTGTTCGATGGCGTTTTCCACAAACGGCTGAATGATCATGGTCGGGATCATCATATCG
>JAKQJD010000540.1 GCA_029561355.1 Bacteroidota bacterium
ACGCTCTGGAATACGCCACGACCTACAAATGGAAAGTGGTTGCCCTTCAGTCTGACGGAAAGAGCGCAGCTAGCGCGGAATGGATATTTACCACGTTGGGGGAAACCTACGGCAATCCGCAGATCAGCCTGACAACTCCGGTAAACGGGGCGACGGGACAGGCGACGACCATTACGCTGACATGGGAAGCCACACCGGGAATACAGATGAACACGGGAGAACGGGCCGCTTCGATTGCCGGATTCCATGTATATTTCGGTAAAACCGAAGAAAGCTATCCCGCCCCGCAGTGGGTGACGGAAAAGACCCTGCAAAAAACGAACCTCGAATACAACGCTGAATATATGTGGCAAGTAACGGCGGTACAGTCCGACGGCAGAACGGCGACGAGCGCGGGGCGGACGTTCACGACGGCGGAGATGCACATCACGCCGCCGGAGATCAGCCTGCTTTCTCCGACGCACGAAGCGACGATGGTATCGCTTAATCCCACGTTGTCATGGGAAGCGACCCCGGGCGCGCAGACCAACGCTTCTTCGCGGGCGATCGCGATCACGAGCTATGACATTTACTTTTCGAAGACTTCCGAAGTGTATGGCGACCCGGAGAACGTGACCGGAAAACAACTGGTAAAGCAAAACCTGGAACCCTGGACGGAATACAAATGGAAGGCGGTCGTCACGCAATCGGACGGGCAGCAGGCGACAACCCCCGAAGCCACGTTCCTGACGGCCTATACGTTTCTCATGGGAAACACTCGAAACTATCCGGGAGGGGCCGATGAGGAAAAACCTATCCATGGCGTGGTGTTCACCTACGAATACGAAATCGGCGCCTACGAAGTGACCTTTGAACGATACGATGTCTATCTTCTGGCTACCGGACACCCCACATCCACGGTAAGTGATTCAGGGTGGGGACGAGGGAATCGTCCGGTGATCAACGTTTCCTGGCAAGATGCGGTAAGATACTGCAACTGGTTGAGCGACCAGGTCGGCTTACCCCGAGCGTACAGCGAAACGACCTGGGATCTGTTGGATACAAGCGGCGCGACGACCACGGATATCACGACGGTAAAGGGGTGGCGCCTGCCTACGGAAGCGGAGTGGGAATACGCGGCGCGCGGAGGGGCGGTGGACATCACAGACGGAATCGAAGCGAACGATTATTTATATGCAGGAAGTGACAACATGAACGAAGTAGGGTGGTATCAGAACAACTCTTTAGAAACTCAACCAGTCGGTCAGAAAAAAGCGAACGAATTGGGGTTGTACGATATGAGCGGGAACGTGCACGAATGGTGCCATGATCGGTATGGAGGTTACAGTGACACGCCACAAACAAATCCAACAGGGTCCAACAGTGGTACCGACAGGGTGTTTCGGGGTGGCGGCTGGGACTCTTTCGAGGCTCAGTACTGCCGCGTGGCGATTCGGAGCTGGAGCCACCCGGCGTACGTCGATAATTTCATCGGTTTTCGTGTCGCCAGGACAGTTTTTTAACTTATGTTTTTTTACCTCTTGCGGGGGTTTATTTTTTTCGGGTTTCTAATTTAGCCAAAAAAAGGACGACAGGTTAAGCGGCCTCGCCTTGTAAGAGAAACGTAAAGCCTTTCTTACCCGAGAGATCCCTTTGAAAGGGAGCACGCGATAAAGGGGCCGTACGATCTTTGGTCGAGTACGGCCTCATTTACTAACGACTTCCGACCAGGTGGAAAAAGACGGGAAACCCAAATAACGTAAAGCCCGACTTGAGTCGGGCATGATCTGTATTTTGATGGCGAAGGGGTCGCGGTAACGCTCGTGAAGTTGAGATCTCGACGTCATCATTAAAAATACAAAAAAAGAAAAGTTGGCCCGACTAAGATAGAATGCTCCAAATACCGCTTCAGTTGCGAAAATAGCATTAAACTAAGCTGAAAAATTCCACTTTTCCGTAAATAGGTTACTATAGTGGCAATTGGCTGGC
>JAKQJD010000623.1 GCA_029561355.1 Bacteroidota bacterium
TCGGAACTGAACGTCAACTACCAATTACTACTGAACAATGCTCCTGTCGGCGCTCCGGTGGCCGGCACGGGCAATCCGATCAGTTTCGGTCCGCAACTCGCCGTGGGTACGTACACCGTAACTGCTACTGCGGTTCAGGGCAACTGCACAGCTCCGATGAATGGCTCGGCAGTTGTTACCAATTTCGACTGTACGATTGAAATTTCCGACCCCTGCGTGTGTCTGAACAACGCCACCACGCTTACCAATGGTCAGTTCGGAGAACAAATAAAAGTAAATGCGCCGGGAACACAAATCTGGACGGTTACGGCTGTGAGCGGCTTGTACAGCCCGCTCAGCGCGAATCCGCCTGCTGCACCCAACCCGATAACGGTTGGTACCGTTTTGGTCAACATCGGCGGAAATATGTTTACCCTGGATGGCCGCCACGTGGATGCCATCGGTTACACCATCACGGTGAGCAACGGACTAGGCACCAGCCTGAGTATCGGCAATTCCTGCCAGTACCCGAACCCTGTCATTACATCCGATCTGACGGGTCCGTTCTGCCTGTACTCCGATATCGTTGCGCTGACCGGAACACCCGGCGACGCCAACATCGTTTCGCAGGGCTTTACCATCAACGGCGTTCCGGCAACGGAATTTGACCCGGGAGCAGGCATTGGCACGTACGTTATTACTTATACGGTAAACGGCGGTGTGCCGAAAGCGGCCGGTCCGGATGATCCGGGTTGTATCCAGTCCGTTTCCCAAACCGTTCAGGTCGTTACCACGCCAGCCAACCTGGCTTGCAACAACCTGGTAACCGTTTCGCTGGAAGCCGATTGTACTACGGAACTGCTGCCGGACATGATCCTGGAAGGCTCCTACGTTTGTTACGACGACTACATTGTAGAAATAGACCGCACGCTTCCGCTGGGCAACGGCCCATGGCAGCCGGGTATCGTGAACGAACTCGACATCAACCACACGTATGCCGTTCGCGTCGTGCACCTGGTTTCGGGCAACAGTTGCTGGGGACAACTCAAAGTGGAAGATAAAATTCCACCGGTATTGACCTGCACCGACTTTAACCTGAACTGCAACGTGCCGAGCATCGATCCGGATTACCTGTTGGCAAACAACCTGGTAGCGCCTCCCGCTCAGGTTTACCCGATCGTAACGGATTGCCAGGCATTTACCCTGACATATAAAGACGTAGTAACGGAAGAGGACTGTGCAAGCGGATTTACCAAAACCATTGTACGCACCTGGACGGCTGTGGATGCCAGCGGCAACAAGGCCTCCTGCTCCCAAACGATCCATTTCCTGCGCCCGACGCTGGCAGATGTGAACCTGCCAGATAATTACGACGGACTACAGGCGCCTTTCTTCGCCTGCGGCATTCCATATCCGACACCGGAATTTATCAACGGCGTTGGCCTGGAAGGAACGCCGACCGTATTCGGACAACCCGACGGCTGCAACATCGGCTGGGGATACACGGATGAACGCATCGACGTTTGTGAAGGCACTTATAAAGTAATTCGCCACTGGACAATCATCGACTGGTGCACGAACCAGCACCAGTTGTATACGCAGTTGATCAAGGTGATCGACGACGACGGCCCTGTTTTTGACGCGGTGCCCAACATGGTCGCTTCGACCAACCCGTCGCAATGCTGCGCCAACGTGAACCTGCCGGACGTTATTATCACCGACAACTGTTCGCGGATCAGCAATATCTCCGCCATGGTCACCGTGTACGATCAATACCTGACTGATCAGGTGATCGGCACGTACACTATCTCCGGAAATACCCTGACGACGTTCGCAGGCAACAACTTCTGGGATCGCGATACGCTGGGTAACTTCGGGACGACGCCTTGCCTGCCGATCGGCGTGCACCAGGTGATGTACCGGGCTGAAGATGCCTGCGGCAATACGACAACGGTAAGTTTCCAGTTGACCGTACGTGATGAAACGCCGCCGGTAGCCACCTGCACACAATTTACTACCGTGGCCATCGATACGGATGACCCGACCGACTGCTACGAACCCAACCCCGGCTGCGAATTCGCAGGCGTGGCGTGGGTACCGGCTTCGGCCTTCAACCAGGGTTCGCACGATAATTGCAACGGTATGGAATTCACCATCCAGCGCATGTCGGCCAACGGTTCTTACGGCGATTGTATCGACGGACTGAGTTCGTTGTGCGATGGAAACGAATACTTTGCCGCAACGACGGAAAACGATTCCATCAAATTCTATTGCTGTGAAGTCGGTACCACGCAGACCGTTATTTTCCGCGTATACCAACTCGACATCAACGGCGAACGCGACTACTATCGCAATCCTGACGGTACGCCGCTGATTCTGCCCGGAACCGGCATTCAGTACATCTACAACCAATGCATGATTCAGGTGGAAGTGCAGGACAAGATCAAACCGACCTGCGTACCGCCGGCCAACGTGACGATCAACTGCGAAAACTTCGACCCGACCCTGTGGGCCTACGGCTACCCGGAATCGGTCGACAACTGCTGCCTGGATCAAACGCCTCCTACGAGCGCCGACCCGCAGGGGCAAGTGGGTATTCCGGCAGGCACCTTCGCCATCCCGGACGAATGCGGCCTGACGCAGAAAACATACTACAATAATTTCCTGAACGCGAACTTCGATACGACCTGTAACCGCGGAATCATTATTCGCCGCTTTACGGCATGGGACTGCCAGGGGCTGAGTTCTTCCTGCACCCAGCGCATTCAGGTGGACTACAACCAGAATTATTTCCTGAAACTGCCTGACGACAAAACGGTGTATGCCTGCGACGGCGCGCCGAACAGTTTCGGTTACCCGACGTTCTACGGAGAAGATTGTGAGTTGCTCGGCGTTTCCTACAACGACGTAATTTTCACCGTCGTGCCGGATGCCTGCTACAAGATCGAGCGCACCTGGACCATCATTAACTGGTGTACCTACAACCCGGATCAACCTTGCATCCTGGTACCGAATCCGAATCCGAGCTTTATTACCAACGATCCGGCCAACGTACGCGCACCGATCCTGTCGCCTCCGGGTACACCGGCTCCATGGGCGCCGACCATTATAAAAGTGTATCCGACCGACCCGGCGCCGACCAATTACGGTACCATCTGGCAGGCGGGCGCGAACTGCTACAAATACAAGCAGATCGTGAAGGTGCTCGATACGCAGGATCCTGTTTTTGAGGATTGCCCGGATACCCTTGTAACGCTTTGCGATTTCACGACCAACGATGCGTTGCTCTGGAACCAGGATTACTGGTGGGATAACACCCTGCAAACGCACGACTTGTGCGAAGGCCCGGCCGATCTGAGCGTGTCCGCACTGGATTCGTGCTCGGGTACCAACCTGCGTTTCCGCTTCCTGTTGTGGCTCGACCTCGACAACGACGGTGAAGTAGAATCGGTGGTTAGCAGCGCCAATCCGCCGGAACCCGGAACGATCCATTACAACAACATCAATACGCCCGACTACGAAGGCGGTGAAGTACGTCAGTTCCAGCCGAACCTGCCTTTGAATCAGCGCAGCCGTTTCGTCATCCTGGAAAATTACTCGCCGGATGCCACGCATCTGTACGGGCACCTGCGGTTCAATACGATCCAGTCGCCGACGGTGTATACGATCCCGCAACTGCCGCATGGCCAACACTTCATCGAATGGATTGCGGAAGATTTGTGTGGAAACGAAACCGTTTGCAAATACGATTTCGAAATCAAGGACTGCAAACCGCCGGTAGTAGCCTGCGCCAACGTGAACATCAACCTCATGGTAGGTGGTATGGCAACGCTGTGGGCAACGGATTTCTTCCTCTACGGAGAAGACAACTGCACGCCGACGAACATCCTCAACCAGAGCCTGGTCATTATTCGTGCCGATGAAAACCCGGGCAATACTTACCCGGGCGGTTCGCCGGCCAACCAGAGCGTGATCGTTACCTGCCTCGACGAAGGCCAGGACGTGCCTGTTCAGGTGTGGCTGCAGGATGCGGCAGGTAATTATGATTTCTGCATTGCCTATGTGAATGTACAGGCCAATGTAGTGGGCTGCGAAAACTTCTCGCCATCCGCCGCTGTGGCAGGTAAACTGGCCGCCGACGGACAAGGTGTGGAACTGGCCAACGTACAACTGACCGGTACTCCGAATATCAACGCCGTGCAGACAACCGGCGATAACGGCACTTATCACTTTGCCGCTATCCCGCTGGCTTCCGATCTGACCATCACCCCGACGAAAGACGACAACCCGCTCAACGGTGTATCTACCTACGACCTGGTGCTGATCTCGAAACATATCCTGGGTCTGGAACCGCTGACAACGCCGTACAAAATGATCGCTGCCGACGCTAACCGCTCCGGTTCGATCACGACGTTCGATATTGTCGAGTTCCGCAAACTGATCCTGGGTATCTACAACGAACTTCCGAACAACACCTCGTGGAGATTCGTGGAGAAAGCCTACACGTTCCCGACGCCTGCCAATCCGTTCCAGAGTGTATTCCCGGAAAATATTTCCGTGGATAACCTGTCCGGAAATATGCTGGCAAACGACTTCGAAGCCGTAAAAATCGGTGACGTGAATGCTACGGCTATTGCAAACAGTTTGCAATCGGCAGAAGAGCGCAGCTCGGCGACAATGCTGTTCGACGTGGATGACCGCACGGTGAAAGCCGGCGAGGTATTTACCGTCAACTTCAAAGGCGCTGAACGTGTACAAGGCTACCAGTTCACGATGAACCTGTCGGGTCTTGAAGTCATGGACATCGCCGGCACAGGTGACATCAAAGCAGAGAACTTCGGAGTGTTCGAAGGCGCGCTGACTACTTCGGTAGACGGCACGGACAATGAATTTGCCGTAACCTTCCGCGCTTCGAAAGCAGGTCAACTGTCTAACATGCTGGGCGTATCCAGCCGCATCACGAAAGCGGAAGGTTATAGCCTGAGTGGCAATCGCCTGGACGTGGCGTTCCGTTTCAACAACGGCAACACGAGCACGATCAGCGGTGTTGGTTTCGAACTGTACCAAAACCAGCCTAACCCGTTTGTGAACAAAACATTCATCGGTTTCCATTTGCCTGAAGCAACTGAAGCGACGCTGCGTATCTTCGACGAAACGGGCCGCATGGTGTTTACACAAAGTGGTGCGTTCGCAAAAGGGTACAATACCTTCTCGATCGATCGCCAACTGATGACGACGACCGGCATGCTGTACTACACTGTGGAAACTTCTTCCGACAAAGCGACGAAGAAGATGATCCAGTCGAAATAAGTAAGGGTCTGAATCGAATAATTGCCCGATAATGAACAGAATGCGCGGCCCGGGATACTCCGGGTCGCGCATTGTTCGTAATGCCAATTTTGCCACAGCCAGCGGCACGGCAGTTGCCGGGACCGACTACACGACACGGCTACGATGAATACTTTGTTGACGGTTGTGGTAGGCAGCGGCGTTTTGACGAATGATTTCGACAACAACCTGCCCGGCCTGATAGTAACCGCTTTTAGTGCAACGAGCGCACAGGGCGGCGCCGTATCGGTGAGCGTCGATGGGAGTTTTACCTATAACCCGCCAGCCAATTTTACGGGAAATGATTCTTTTCCCTATACCACCACCGACAGCGGAAGCCAAACGGATTCGGCGGTGGTGAAAATTCGGGGGCAGTAAAGAGGGGAGAGATGTGAACACGAAATTGTATGCATCTTCTTCTCTTTAATAACTGCGGAAAGGTCAACGTCTTACACCAACAAATGTTACTAAAACTTATACGAAATGCCTGTTCTCACTAGACCGAATGACTCATTTATGCCTGCCATGCCCGATATCACAGCGGTGCCCGGAAAATGGTACCTGGTTGTATGCATAGTTGCTGCTCTGATAGCCGCACCTAAGGTCTCTAACGCACAGTATTTAGAGACCTTTTCGACGCCGAACAAGGGTTACCTGACCGGTTGCGTCAACGACCTGATCGGGGTAAACTGGACCCTGACGCCCTGGGATGCCACGGGTACGTGTCAGCCTGGCGATTTCCGGGACGCCTCCGATTATTTCAGTACTACTGCCACTGCCGGAGGTGTGCTGGAATTATCAGACCTGGATCAGGAAGTATGCTGGGAAAGCCCGCTGATCAATACTACCGCTGCCCCTACGGTTAGTATAAAGATGAATCTCACATGGGTCAGTTTTGACTCGGATGTTACCACCAATACTTGTGGAACCGATTATATCAAAGTGTTTTACAGCGTGAATGGCGGCGCATATACGATGATACCTAATGTTGCCGGTGGTAATGCCTGCGCTACAGTTGCATACCCTTTTACGAACCCTGGTACAACGGAAAACGGAGGTGTTTTTGCCATTAATCAAGGAGGCATTACCGGAAGTGGGACCTTGAAAATCAGGGTGTGCGTAGTAACCGCCTCTACTGCGGAAATTGTAACTATTGACAACGTCAATGTTCCGGAAGCGGGCGTTACAGTGGGCTGTGCCGCACCCGTGCTCAGCACTGTCGTCACACCTGTTGGATGCAGCAACCCCAACTCCGGCATGATCAACCTGAGCGTATCGGCAGGTACGCCGGGTTATACCTACGACTGGAGCAATAACGGACCCAATATGCCCGACATCGATCCACAGGATCTGTCTGGCCTGGCGGCTGGTACTTACACGGTGACCGTCACGGATGCGGCATCCTGTTCCGCCACTACCAGCGCCACCGTTGGAAATGCGCCGGCGCTGTCGCTCAGTACCCAGGTACTGGGCGCTACCTGTGCAGGCGCCACAGACGGCGAAATAGGCCTGACGGTGAGCGGCGGCGTGCCGGGTTATACCTACGACTGGAGCAACAATGGGTCGAATACGCCGGATATTGACCCCGAGGATTTGATAGGCATTGCAGCGGGCACTTACACTGTAACGGTTACAGATGCCAGCGGATGTGCCGCCAACACCAGCGCTGTGGTAGGGACCTTGCCTGCGGGCGCTTACCTCGAACAATTCAACGTCGACAACAAAGGATATCTGGCTAATTACGTCAATGATTTCTCGGCAGTTAACTGGTCGATGAGCAGTTGGTCGCCCGCGCCACCGGCACCCTTTGGCCGGGAGACGGGTGACTTTTTCAGAACAAGCGGCGGAGTTTTAACAGCCATTGATCTTGACCAGGAGGTGTGCTGGACGAGCCCGCAGATCAACCGGAACGGAGCAACCCAGTTCTCCGTCGACCTAAGCTGGACGACCTTTGACCAGGAGGATTATATCAATGTCAATTATAGTATCGATGGAGGCGCTTTTGTGCAAGTACCCAACAGTGCCGGCGCAGGAGGCGGTACCGGTACCATCGATTATCCGCCCCCTGCTTTGGATCAAAGCGGTAGCATCACTGTAACAAAAACCGGGCTTTCCGGCAGCACTATTCAAATTCAGGTTTGTGGAAATTTTAACTCCGAATCCATGACTGTCGACAATGTGAGTGTTCCCTTAAGTGCCGGTGTCAATTGCCCGGTGCCGACGATAAGCCTGGTTCCTACGAACGTTACCTGCACCGGCGGCAACAACGGTAATATCGCAGTAACGGCATCCGCAGCAACGCCCGGTTACCAGGTCGCTTGGAGCGGACCTTCGAGCGGCAACCCTGCGGGCACGGAGATTGCCGCGTCGGGAGGCACTTACAACATCACGATGCTGACAACCGGCACATATACGGTGACGGTGACCAGCACCAACGGTTTTTTCGCTACTGCTTCTACCACCCTGACCGCAACAAATCCATCCCAAAACCCTGCATTCGCCTATGCCAAAAGCGCTTTCTGCCAATTGGGAACCGACCCGCTGCCGACGATTTACGGGGTGCCGGGCGGTATGTTTACCGCGCCGGGAGCAGTCAGTATCAATGCCGGTTCCGGCTTGATCGATCTGTCGGCCAGCACGGTGGGCGGGCCATACAACATTACCTATACCACACCGGGGCCTTGCGCCCAATCGACCATGTTCGCTGTCAGTATCGTGGGTTGTGCGCCCGGCGCTACCCTGACCGATGCCATCATCCTGGACAACGGCTCGCCCGGCAAAGCCGATCCGGGAGACCGCATTCAACTGACGGGCAAAATCACCAATGCACAGACAGCCGACTATGACGGTATGCAACTGACACTGAACAATGATCCCAGGGTTTCCTTGGTGGGTGGATCGTTCAAATCGACCCCTGTGGCGGTGGAAGACACATACACGGCTACGATGAATACTTTACTGACGGTTGTCGTGGGCAGCGGCCTGTTGCAAAACGACTTTGATAACAACATCCTGAGCGTAACTGCTTTCAGTGCCACGAGTATGCAAGGCGGCACCGTGTCGGTGAGCGCCGATGGGAGTTTTACCTATAACCCGCCCGCCAATTTTACCGGCAACGACAGTTTCAATTATACTATCACCGACAGCGACAGCCAAACGGATGCAGCGATGGTGAAAATTCGGGTGCAGTAAAGAGAGAAGTGAGAGAAGTGAGAGAGTGAGAGGGTGAGAGGGTGAGAGCCGACTTCGATTCCACCGCTCCGCTTCAGGCATTGAGATTAAATACCGAGCCTTTAAACCTCCGGCTATTTTACCAAAAATAGCCGGGGGCGAAGCGGTGTAATCGAAGTCGGCTCTCACTCTCTCACCCCTCTCACCCTCTCGCTTCTCTCGCTCTCTCACTTCTCTAAAGAAAACTCTACCTCCTGCACGTCTCGCGAATTGCCGCCCGTAAACACCTTGAACTTGCCCGGGTCGGCTTTGCGTTTCGCTTCGGTATTCCAGTAGGCCAGGTCGTTTTCGGTGATTTTAAATTTTACCGTACGTTTTTCGCCGGGCGCGAGGGTGATTTTTTCAAAACCCTTGAGTTCTTTCAGTGGCCGGGAGATATCGGCTACCAGGTCGCGGATGTAGCACTGCACCGTTTCGGAGCCGGCTATTTTGCCGGTATTGGTGACGGTAACGGAAACTTCCAGCGTTTCGCCGGATTTGATTTTCGTTTTATTCACTTTCGGCGCTTCGTAGGCAAACGTGGTATAACTCAAACCGAAACCGAAAGGGTAGGCCGGGGTAGCGGGGCCGTCGAGGTAACCCGAGGTCCACATTTGCCCCTGTTTTTCCTGTGGGCGGCCGGTGTTCAAAGCGTTGTAATAAATCGGCACCTGGCCGAGGGAGTACGGGAACGTGACGGGCAGTTTTCCGCCGGGATTCACCTTGCCGGTCAGGATATCGGTCAGCGCGTTGCCGGTTTCGAAGCCGGGTTGCCAGGCCACGAGAATACTCTCGATGTTTTCGTTGGCCCATTGGAAAGTCAGCGGACGGCTGTTGAACAGCACCATGACGGTGGGCCGGTTGCCATTGAGGGTGGCGATTTTCAAAAGTCTTTCCTGCCCGCGCGGCAAGTTGATATCCGAAACGGAGCGGCTTTCCCCGCAATCCAGTCCGCGTTCGCCCACGCAGGCGATGATCAGGTCGGCATCTTTGGAAGCCTGAATAGCGTCTTTGAAGGCGGCTTCGTCGCTGGCGGCGGTCAGGTTTACACCCGCTACGGTTACCTGGAATCCGAGGGCTTCGAGGGCGGGTTTGAGGGCCATAGCGGGCGTTATTACCTTGGTAGAGTCGTAATAAGGCGTGCCGAGGCCGAGCGTCCAGAAACTCATGTAATCCTTGTAGGTGCGGCTGTCGACAAGCGGGCCGATGATGGCGATTTTTTTGAAAGGCCCTGCGGGGTTGAGCGGAAGCAGGCCGCCGTCGTTTTTGAGCAGGACCATACTTTTTGCGGCGGCTTCGCGGGCCGTTTTACGGTATTCTTCCTTAAAAAGAGTGGCTTCGCGGCGTTTCGGATCGAGGTAACGGAACGGGTCGTCGAACAGGCCGAGCATAAATTTAAACCGCAGCACCCGGCGTACGGCTTCGTCGAGTTGGGCCTGGGTCACCTTGCCGTTGTCGAGCGCTTTTTTCATTCCCTTCTGGAAGGTTCCGCCGGCCATATCCATGTCGCTGCCGGCGCCGAGGCATTTGGCGGAAGCATCTTCCTCATCGGCTGCCGCGCCGTGAACGATCACTTCTCCGAACGAATTCCAGTCGCTCACGACCAGGCCTTTCCAGGTCCATTCGCCGCGCAGAATGTCGGTCACGAGGTGTTTGTTCATGCTGGCGGGTGTGCCGTTCAGCGTGTTAAAAGCATTCATAAAAGTGGCGCTGCCCGCTTTGGCCACCGCCTCGAAGGGCGGCAGGATGAGTTCGCGCAGGCGTTGTTCGCTCATGTCCACCGTATTGTATTCGCGGCCGGCCTCCACAAAGCCGTATCCGGCGTAGTGTTTGGCACAGGCGGCTACGGTGTTGTTGGCAGCCAGGTCGTTGCCCTGAAAACCGCGCACACGCGCCACGCCGATAAGGCTGCCGAGATAGGGGTCTTCGCCCGAACCTTCCATGTTGCGGCCCCAGCGCGGGTCGCGGGAAATGTCGACCATGGGCGAGAAGGTCCAGTTCTGTCCGTCGGCAGAAGCCTCTTCGGCGGCGATGCGTTCGATGCGCTCGACGAGATCGGGTTCCCAGGTGGCTGCCTGCGCCAGCGGGATGGGGAAAATGGTTTTGTAGCCGTGGATAACGTCGAAACCGAAGACCAGCGGGATGCCGAGCCGCGTTTCCTTGGTGGCTACGCGCTGCATGGTGATCTTGTTCTGGAAATTGGTATGGCTCAGGATAGAGCCGAGTTTGCCGGTGCGGATCTGGTTCAGCAGGTCGTCTTTGGCTACGTCGGTGCCGGTACTGATGTCGCCGGGCATCTGGGTGAGTTGCCCGATTTTTTCTTCCACGGTCATTTTAGCCAGCAGGGCTTCCACGCGTGGTTCGATGTTGGTGACGGAGGTGTTCTGGGCGATCAGGTTGCCTGCGCAAAGCAGCAGCAACAGGGAGAATATACGATTGGCCATTGTGTTGTGTGATTTGTTGGCAAACGTAAGCAACTTCTTTGTTATTGGTTATCTGTTATTGGTTATCCGTTACTGGTTATTAGTTATTGGTTATTAGGGTGGTTGCGTTTGGCCCGGGTGGGAAGCGATGCCATGCGTAGTCACCCCGTCGCTTCGAGCGACGGGGTGACTGTGTGCTAACCTTTAGCCCGGGTAGTAAGCGACGCCGGGCGTACTCAGCCCCCGAAGGGTAAAAACTTCTTAAGTTTGTCGAACCGTAGCAACCAAAACACAACATGAAAATCATCACCTGGAATTGCAATATGGCTTTTCGCAAAAAAGCGGCGTTTATTCTTGCCCAGAAGCCGGACATACTGGTTGTTCCCGAATGCGAATGCCCGGACAGGTTGAAATTCAGTAAAGACACAGGTTTGCCGACAGCCACGTTCTGGTACGGACTTAACCAGCATAAAGGCCTGGGCGTTTTTTCTTACAGCCACTATACATTCAAATTGCTGGAAGTGCACAACCCGGCATTCAGGGATATTCTGCCGCTGCTGGTAACAGGCGGCGCGTTCGATTTTGTCCTGTTTGCAGTATGGGCCAACAACCCGCAGGATAAGGACGGCCCATATGTAACACAGGTGTGGAAAGCCATTCATTATTACGACGCATTGCTTTCAAACAACAAAACCATTCTGATCGGCGACTTTAACAG
>JAKQJD010000650.1 GCA_029561355.1 Bacteroidota bacterium
CGACGCAAACGGCTGCACGACCAGCGCAACGGTCACGATCACGCAGCCAACCTTGTTAATAGCCGACATCACCGGCCAAACCAACATCGGCTGCAACGGCGCGAGCACGGGTTCCGCTACCGTAAATGCTACGGGTGGAACGACTGCTTACACTTACCTCTGGTCCGTTTCTGCCGGTAGTCAAACGACCGCAACGGCAACAAACCTGCCCGTCGGTGTTCATTCCGTTACGGTAACGGACGCCAACAACTGCACGGCTATCGCTACCGTCACAATCATTCAGGCGACAGACGTAACCGCCACGGCAGCCCAAACCACGCCGGTTTCATGCTTCGGCGGCTCGAACGGCTCGGCCACAGTCACCCCCGGCGGCGGCACTTTGCCTTACACCTATATTTGGGATAATGGCTCGACGGACCAAACCGCCACAGGTCTTTCCGCAGGCAGCCACATGGTGACGGTCACGGATGCAAACGGTTGTACGGAAATGGCAACGGTTACCATCACACAACCGGCTTCGGCAGTTGCGGTAACAATCAGTGCTTCGACCAACGTCAGTTGTTTCGGCGGTTCGAACGGCGCAGCCACAGCAGCCGGAACAGGCGGCACTGGCACGATTACTTACCTTTGGAACAATGGTCAAACGACGGCAACCGCCACCGCCCTGACTGCCGGGACGTACAATGTGACGGCTACTGATGCAAATGGATGTACGTCAAGTACTTCTGTTGTAATCACGGAGCCTTCCGAACTTACTGCGAATATCAGCGCGCAAACTAATGTGCTTTGCAACGGCGCTTCGACCGGTTCTGCCACAGTAAATGTTGCTGGCGGCACGACCACCTACACTTACGCCTGGAGCAATGGCCAAACCGCGGCTACTGCAACAGGCCTGGCAGCAGGCACTTACACAGTTGTTGTGACTGACGCAAACGGCTGCACGACCAGCGCAACGGTAACAATCACACAGCCGACTGCCCTGATCGCTGAAATTTCGGGCCAAACCAACATCGGTTGCAATGGCGCGAGCACAGGTTCCGCTACCGTAAATGCTACGGGTGGAACAACAGGCTACACCTATTTGTGGTCCGTTTCTGCGGCTGGTCAAACGACTGCAACGGCAACAAACCTGCCGGTCGGTGTTCATTCCGTTACAGTCACCGACGCGAACAACTGCACGACTACCGCTACCGTCACGATCATCCAGGCAACAGATTTAACGGCCACAGCGGCTCAAACCACGCCGGTAAGTTGCTTTGGCGGCTCGAACGGTTCAGCAACAGTTACTCCCGGCGGCGGCACTTTGCCATACACCTATGTTTGGGATAATGGCTCGACGGACCAAACCGCCACAGGTCTTTCCGCAGGCAGCCATATGGTGACGGTCACGGATGCAAACGGATGTACTGAAACGGCAACGGTTACCATCACGCAACCTGCTTCGGCGGTTGCAGTAACCATCAGCGCTTCGACGAATGTTAGTTGCTTTGGTGGCTCCAATGGCGCAGCCACGGCGGCTGGCACAGGTGGCACGGGCACGATCACGTATTTGTGGAACAACGGTCAAACGACTGCAACTGCCACGGGTTTGACTGCGGGAACGTACAATGTGACTGCCACCGATGCAAACGGCTGTACCGCTTTTGCAACAATCGTTATTACCCAACCTGCTGAATTAGAGGCCATTGTGAGCGCACAAACCAACGTGCTTTGCAACGGCACAGCAACCGGCTCTGCCACCATTTTGCCCGCTGGCGGCACGGCTCCGTATACCTATAACTGGTCGAACGGTCCGACGACCCAGACTGCAAGCGGTTTGACTGCAGGTACCTATTTCGTCACCATCACCGACGCGATGTTGTGCAAGGTTACCAGAACAGTTACCATCACACAACCTACATTGTTAACCATTCAGATAATCAGCACCACGGACGAAGCATGTACCGGCGGGCACAATGGCACTGCAACCGTTTCCGCTACCGGCGGCACAACGCCCTATAACTTTACCTGGCCGGGTGCGCTCACGGGCGCTTCACAGACGGGTTTGTCGGCAGGCACTTATGTCGTCACCGTTACGGATGCCAACAACTGTACGGCCACTGTACCGGTCGTGATCAATCAGGGCTCCAGTCTGACGATTAACCCTGTAGCCAATGTCGGCCCGTTGTGCCCGGGCACGCAGGTAGATTTGATTTTACTCAATGCAAATCCTGCCGATCCTGCAACCGTATTTACCTGGACGGGCGGTGCATCCGTTGGACTGCCCAATGGTAGCAGCACAGGCATCAATCCGGCTATTCCGGCATTTATTTCGGGCGCTACGGTGGGATCGGCAACGATAAGCCTGACTGCAACGCTCGGCACCTGTACTACAACTTCCTCATTTACCATCACTATCGACGACAGCACACTTCCTGCATTTACCAACTGCCCAGTAAATATGGTATTTGGAAATGATCCGGGTCAGTGCGGTGCTTTGATCAACTGGCAGGCGCCGGTTGCAACCGACAATTGCGGCATCTCCGGCGTTTCACAAACGGGTCCCGCCCCGGGCACTTTCCAGAATGCCGGAACTTATACCGTAACCTACACGGCAACTGATCCGGGCGGAAATACTGCAAGTTGCTCATTTACAGTAACTGTGGAAGATTCGGAACCGCCGAACGCCATTTGCCAGGATATTACCGTTTACCTGAATAATGCGGGTACGGTTACTGTTTCGGCAAATGCAGTCAACGGCGGCTCTACCGACAATTGTGGTGTTGAAACGGTGGCAATTTCCGGCGGCACTTTCAACTGCTTGAACGTTGGAGATAATAACCTGACTTTGACTGTAACGGACAATGCCGGAAACACTGCTTCCTGTGTTGCTACGGTGACCGTTGCGGATAATCTTCTTCCAACGTTCACCTGCCCGGCTCCTGTAACGGTGTCAAGTTGCGTCAACGTGATACCGGACGTGGTTTCGGGTATTATCGATGAAACGGATAACTGCGGAATTGCATCCGTCATGCAAAATCCGGCAGCAGGTGTGGCATTTGGCAATACCACCGTTATTACGGTAACCGTTACCGATGTACACGGAAATAGTGCTACCTGTAACGTTCCGGTTACCAGAAACGACCTTCAAGCACCTGTTTTTGTAAATTGTCCGACAACAACCGTGATCATTGGAAACGATCCTGACCAGTGTTCCGGACTCCTGAACTGGGCAATTCCGGTGGCCACCGACGATTGTGCCGTACAAAGCGTGATACAAACCGACGGACCGCTTGCCGGCACCGCTGTCAGCATCACGTGTCCTGTAACGACACAAACCGTTACCTACACAGCCACGGATACGAACGGAAATACGGCGACCTGTTCCTTCCAGGTGGCAGTAGCCGATACTGAAAAACCTGAATTTGATGCAGATATCGTGATGCCGGCCAATATTACCGCCAATTGCGACGCGGTACCTGCACCGTTTGTACTCACAAATAACGATGTCAACGACAACTGCACGGCTTCCGCAAATCTGACTATTCTTTACAACCAGACCAGTACGCAACAGGGAAATCCGAATGATTGCAGTTTTTACGACTATATCCTGACGCGTACCTGGACGGTAACCGATTGCGCCGGAAACACACTCGTACATACACAAACGATCACCGTTCAAAACAACCAGACTCCTGTTGCCGTGTGCCAGAATATCACGGTAACCCTGGATAATACCGGCACGGTAACGATCACGCCGGATCAACTCAACGGCGGTTCTTCCAATGCCTGCGTACCGGGCTCGGCCCTTACGTTTACCGCTTCACAAACAGTGTTCGATTGCTCGGACGTAGGTGAAAACACGGTCATTTTACTCACCGTAAATGACCCGTGCGACAACACAAGCACCTGTACTGCCATTGTTACGGTGCTGGAAGGTCCGGGCTCCTGCGCTCCGGAATACGACGTGGAGGGTTCGGATCCCTGCGTTTGTCTGAACAACGCGACTACCACCGACAATGGACAGTTCAGCGAACTGATCCAGATTCATGCGCTGGCAGGTCAGAACTGGGTGATTCAAAGCAGCACCGGTTTGTATAGCGTCAACAGTCCCGCTCCACCGGCATCGCCCATCGCAGTTGTAAACGGCAGCCCGCTCACCAGCGGTTTGTCCGACAACCTGGATAATGACGGAGACAACCAGATCGATGAAGCCGACGAAGCCGTTTATTACACATTCCTGGGGCGCCACGTCGACGGCATCGGTTACACCGCTGTGCTGAACAACGGCGCACAACCGTTGTCGTTCAGCAATAAATGCTACTATCCGACCCCCGTATTTACCAATCTGGCGGATCCGTTCTGCCTGGGCACTGATCCGTTCCAGATTACGGTAGGAGAAAATGCCGGAGCATCCGGTACGGTGACTGCCATTACAGTCAATGGCGTTAACACAAATACCTTTGATGCGAATGCACTGGGAGAAGGTTACCACCTTGTTACGGCTACCTTCGATGCAGGCAGTGCGCAGCCGTTTACCGTTGTAAATGGTGTGACGGTAAATGGCAGCGAAGCGGCAGCCATCGCCGATCCGGGTTGTCAGCAAACGATCTCGCGGGTTGTGCAGGTCACATCTACGCCCACTACCGTGGTTTGTAATGATACCCTGCATGTTTCACTATCGGCCGATTGTACTTTTAATATCCTGCCCGACGATGTACTGGAAGGAACGTACCCATGTTTCGACGATTACCTCGTCCAACTGGATTTCACACCGCCTTACGGAAACGGGCCATGGATGCCCGCGCAGGTCGACGCGGATGATATTGGCCGGTACTATCCGTATCGTCTGACACACCCGCTGAGCGGTAATGTTTGCAGCGGGGTAGTGTTGATCGAAGACAAACTGGCGCCGGCTCTGACCTGCCCGGATGACATCACCATCGCTTGCAGCGAATCGACCGACGTAGACCACACGGGCCACGTAACTGCCACAGATTGTGATACTTACACGGTTGTGGTAGACGACGAGTACACCAGTTTCGGGCAATGCACCGACCCGCGGGCACAAATCGTCCGGACGTTCATCGTCACTGACGCATCCGGCAACCAGTCTACCTGCTCGCAATTGATCACCATTGCGCCGTTCGACCTGGCAGACGTGGTGTTCCCGCCCGACGTGACGGTGAACTGTGAAGCCACCTACCTGAACGACGCAGCCACGGCGCCG
>JAKQJD010000010.1 GCA_029561355.1 Bacteroidota bacterium
GAGGTCACGTAATTTCCAAAAACAAACGTCGAATCGCCGGGGCAGATTTGCCGGAATTCCTGTGTGTTTGGCGGCGCAGGAAAAAGGCTTACAGTGACGGTATGCGTTGAATCGCAGCCGTTTATATTGGAAAATGTTTGCTGAAAAACGCCCGCCGAGGTCACGTAATTTCCAAAAACGAACGTCGAATCGCCGGAGCAAATCTGCCGGAATTCCTGCGTGTTTTGCGGGGCAGAAAAAAGACTTACGGTGACGGTATGCGTTGAATCACAGCCGTTTGCATTGGAATTCGTTTGCTGAAAAACGCCCGCCGAAGTCACGTAATTTCCAAAAACCAGTGTCGAATCGCCGGAGCAAATCTGCCGGAATTCCTGCGTGTTTTGCGGTGCAGGGAAAAGACTGACGGTGACGGTATGCGTTGAATCGCAGCCGTTTGCATTGGAAGTTGTTTGTTGAAAAACGCCCGCCGAAGTCACGTGATTTCCAAAAACAAGTGTCGAATCGCCGGGGCAGATTTGCCGGAATTCCTGCGTGTTTTGTGGGGCAGGGAAAAGACTTACAGTAATGGTATGTATTGAATCACAGCCATTTGTGTTGGAAGTTGTTTGCTGAAAAACGCCCGCCGAGGTCACGTAATTTCCAAAAACCAGCATCGAGTCGCCGGGGCAGATTTGCCGGAATTCCTGCGTGTTTTGCGGGGCAGGGAAAAGGCTGACGGTGACGGTATGTGTTGAATCGCAACCGTTTACATCGGAAAATATTTGCTGAAAAACACCCGCCGAGGTCACATAATTTCCAAACACCAGCGTCGAGTCGCCCGGACAAATCTGCCGCATTTCGGCGCCTTCGCCGGTCTGCCAGGCGCTCACCTGTACGATGATTATAGAGTCGCATCCGTCAACAGAAACGTATGCAAAAGTGTGGCTGCTGTCGGCAGGAACAGGTACTCCGTCAAACGTGTAGGATTCACCCGGACACACCTTCGCCTGTATCGTCTGCGTCGTTGCGCCGGAAACAACACGCACGGTATCCCTGCGGACGTTGTGACAATTGTCCGTGGCTTCCAGCCAGTAAATGCCGGGCATGGTGGCCGTGAACGTGGGGCCCGTCGAGCCATCCTGCCACAAATAAGTGGAAAAACCGTTGCTGGTAATGAGCGTATGGCCGCCCGGCGGACACCCGGAACGGTCGGGGCCGAGGTTGAGCACCGGTGGCGGATACAGGTTGAAATGGATGGTATTGTTCTGGTATTCGCATTCCTGGGTAGGAAAAGTAAAATCGCCGGGCAAGGGAATGTCCGTATTTCCGGCATCATTCGCTATCAGGTAAAAAGTAACGGGCGCAAAGGGCAGGTTGGCCGTAAAGATCATGCAACTGTCGGGCATCAACGGCGTAGTACGTGCTACAAACGTGCCGCCCCGAATGGCATTTCCCGAAAAAGGATTCCCGAACCGGTACCAGGTAATAAACAGACTGTCTTTGAATGGAATACTGCCCTCGTTGCAAATGCGCAGCGTAATGGTAAAAGTAGGGCCATGGCATTCGTTGCCGATCAGTTCCATGTGCAGGTCGGGTGTAGGCAGGTACGCCTCGTCGGCTCTGCCGTATTTCGGCGCCTGGAACGAAAAATTGTTCATCGGCCGCTTCCCGCTACCTGCCGCGGGCATTTCCAGGTGCCCGGGCTGCTGCACGATCGGTACTGTCAGGTCGTCTTCTATGTGCACCACACTGTATGCGTACTGATTCCAGATGTCTCTGGCAGGCATCCAGGAACGGTGGTTTTGTGCGTCGGACCCAAATACGTGTAAATATCCGAAGTTGGGATCGGCTTGCCAGCTTACATCACTGATACTTGTCACAATGATTTCCGCCTGATCGTCTCCATCTACATCCGCAATGACAGGAAACTCAAAGCCTGTCGCCGGATTTATAGCCACTTTACTCAGATTGCGGTCGGCTCCTACACCCGACGGGAACGGCGCCTGCCCGCCGTACAGGATGCGCAGGCTGGATTCATCCTTGAAAACCAGTTCCTGCACGCCGTTATGATCGAAATCAAAACTGCTCAAACCGCCATAACCAAGCAGGTCGTCGGTCGGCAGGGTCCACCAGAGCGGGACCGCGGGGTTGGCAGCGGCGGCATGCAGGTTGAAGCAGCCTAGCCATGTATTATTGGCGTTCAGGATCTCCGGCCAGTCCTGGGCATATCCAAGTTCCGTGTCGTCGTACACATTGGCAACGGCAAACACGCCAGGCACGTCGCCGGGCGAAGGGTTGGTGCTGCGCAAAAATGTCCAGTAACCCGTTCTATTCCAGGCATAAATACCCAGTTGGCCGCCCCTGCTTCCTGCCACCACCACTTCGGGTATGCCGTCGAGGTTGAGGTCGGCGACGCCGGTAAACCCGTCCGAAAAATTCTGCCCCGAACTCGTGTTGATGTTGCGCTGAATTTTGATCTGCACACCGTCGCCGTCGTTGGGATCGAGGTCAATGGAGTAGATCGCATACCCGGCAGCAATTTCCAGCCCGTTGCAGTCGGGGTCACCGCCGCAGTCGGCCGGACTCAGCAGTTCGGCAGCGAACGAACTGTTGATGCTATTGGAGCCGGTCGGGCCTGTACCCTTGAGCACCTGGTTCAAGGCCGGTAGTGCGGGGTTGGCAAGGTCGAGTGCGTATACTTCGTTGCCACAATACAGTTCCGAAATGCCATCGCCGTCGAAATCGGCAGCGTACACGTGGTTGCGCTCGTTGGAAGACAGTTGCGGCGAAGTCACCCACAACTGCATGGGGGGATTAACCGCCGGGTTAAAACTGTGGTACACGTAAATGCGCAGATCCGAACCGACCAAAAACAACTCGGGGTTGCCGTCGCGGTCGAGGTCGGCAATAGCAGGCTCTGTATAGGCAGCCTGTACGGTCATACGCGGCGGGTTGCTGCGGTCGCTCCCGTCGCCCTTGTAAAACAGCAAATCATGGGTGAATGGAGGTGTAATAACAGTAAATACCACAATTTCGGGAATGCTGTCCTGAGCTGGATTCAGGTTGCCGACAATGGGCGTGCCGGCAGAATGGATGTTGTTCTGCGGACTGATCCATTCCTGTTTCACCTGAAAATTGAACGGCATGGAATCCACTCTGCAGTCGTGCGGTAAGGAGTCACAAGGGCAATCCTGACTATCGTAACAATCGATCAGGCCGTCGCCGTCGTCGTCCAACCCGTTGTTGCAAATCTCTGTCGCCTGAAACAGGCCGGAAATGGGACTTACAGGAACTTGCTGGGAAAAAGCATTGGAAATGGGTGCAATAAGGATTATTAAAACTGGAATTAAACTTTTCATCGGTTAAGGTTGAAAGTTCAAGGGTACTTAGATCAGGTCGGGATTATTGATTTGGATATTGTTCGGCTTCGCCTCACGGGGTGAGATGGGGACGGATTGTGCGGATCATGCAGATTAAAACTGATTTCTGACTATGATTTTGACTATGATTTAATATGATTTACTTGATGGCCATGATTGACCACTCAAGTAATCATGGCCATCAAGTAAATCATATTAAATCGTAGTCAAAAATGTGGCCGCAAGGCCACCAAAAGATCCATTTTAATCCGCATGATCCGCACAATCCCCAGTCCCCCATGTGAGGCGAAGCCGAACGAATCATAATCTATTTCACTCTTTTCACATAAAAATACTTCGGCCCCTGCTCCAGCAGTGTAAGCGGGTCCTTGTTAAGGTTACGATCCGCTTTCGGATCGGGCTGGATGACGCCGCCTTTTACCACAAAGGTATATTGCATCGTGCTTTCCTTGCCTGCCTGATCTTTCAGCAATACGTCGACGGTGTAATTTCCGTCTTTCAGTTCGTCTTTTTTGAGAAATTTCTTGGAACCCGCACCACTTCCGGTGGCCACCACGGGATAGGCATACATCGTGCCATCGAATTTCATCCATTTGCCGTTGCGGGTTTGCAGGCCTGCGTATTCGAACCCGTTTCCGACGTTTTGAATGCGGTGCGCACCCACCATTTTGCCATCGCGGTACATTTTAATCAGGAATTCGTAGGCTTTGGAATTATCCCAAACCGACTGATTTGTAATCGTTGTACTCGCATCCGTCAGGTAAAAATTAAAAATGAAGTCGTTGTCGGGGCCGAATTCCACCCTTCCCCATTCTTCCCAGGGGCCGTGCAGGAAATACAGGTCATGTACCGATGCGTAGGGATCGGGATTGGTCTTTTTCTCCACGCTGAACGGATAGGTGAAGAACTGTTTGGTACCGGCAAAAAAGCGCATTTCGTATTTGCCTTCCAAGATGGTGAGCGACATCTTGTAGTTTTTTCCGGTCAGTAGTTCCATGTTAAAAAAGGGCAGGATGGAGGCAGAGGCCTCATAATGAAGTGTGCCTTTTAGGGCTCCTGTGGCAACATCCACGACTTCCATGCGCAGCAGAGGCGTTTTGTTGGCATAACCGGCGTAATTGACCGCAGCCCCGGCGGTAGTGGTTTTCGGTAAAAAGATCACGTCGAGGTTGTTCAGGTACATTTGCCCGTTGGTAATGTTGTAGTACCAGGACTCATTATCCAGCAGCGATGCCCAGGCGATGGCAGGCGGGAAGGGCTGTGAAGC
>JAKQJD010000021.1 GCA_029561355.1 Bacteroidota bacterium
GAAGGAATTGTAGTGGGCCTTGTCGGCTCGTACCTCGTTACGCGGATGTATTTGCGCAACAAAACGGAGGAGGTTTGATGGTGGTTATTAGTTATTGGTTATTCGTTATTAGTGGTGGTAACCTTCGGCATTATCAATAATTCAAGCCAAGCTTTACCACCACTAATAACTAAGTAAGTGTCTATGATTATTGTAACTGTTCAGTTGAAGGCAAAAAAATAAGATAGTTGAAAATCAACTACTTGACTCTTTTTGATTAGTTACAATAATCATAGACACTTACTTAATAACTAATAACCAAAATGCAAAAGAATCAACCCAATGCCCATCCCGAGCGTTCGCTCTCCGAGGTACACAGCACGGTGGAAACCAATGTGAAAGGTGGTTTCTGGCGTCGGTTATTCGTTTTTCTGGGACCCGCTTACCTGGTGAGCGTCGGTTATATGGACCCCGGCAACTGGGCGACCGACCTGGCAGGCGGCAGCCGCTTCGGCTATTCGCTCTTGTGGGTTTTGCTGATGTCAAATCTGATTGCGCTGTTGCTGCAAAGCATGTGCGCAAGGCTGGGCGTAGTGGCACAACGCGACCTCGCCCAGGCATCCCGCGAACTGTATCACCCGGCAGCCAATATATTTAATTACATATTGGCGGAAATCGCCATCGCATCGTGCGACCTGGCCGAAGTGGTGGGTATGGCGATCGGTTTGCAGCTGTTGTTCGGGTTCCCGCTCATTTGGGGCGTGGGATTGAGCGTGCTGGATGCATTCCTTATTCTTTTTCTGATGCAACTGGGCATCCGGCGCCTCGAAGCATTTATCCTGGCCCTGGTTCTGATCATCGGCGGCGCATTTGCTATTCAGATGCTGCTGGCCAAGCCGCAACTCAGCGAAGTGGTGGTTGGTTTTATTCCAAGTATCCCGAATTCCGAAGCGCTTTTTATCGCAATCGGTATCATCGGCGCTACGGTTATGCCGCACAACCTGTACCTCCATTCAGCATTGGTGCAATCGCGCAAGGTAACCCGCGACCCGCAGGGGCTTCGCCGCGCGATTCGTTACAACATCATCGATTCGGCCATCGCGCTCAACCTGGCCTTGTTCGTCAATGCCGCCATCCTGATCCTGGCAGCGGCTGTATTTTATAAAAACGGCTATAACGGCGTTTCGGAAATACAGGATGCACACCGCCTGCTGGAGCCCCTGCTGGGTAAAAGTTATGCCCCTGCGCTGTTTGCCATAGCGCTCATAGCCGCCGGTCAAAGCAGCACCGTCACAGGCACGCTGGCGGGGCAAATCGTCATGGAAGGTTACCTGCACCTGCGCATTGCACCCTGGCTCCGTCGCCTCATCACACGTCTGCTGGCTGTGGTACCTGCCGTCATCGTGATTTCCTATTTCGGAGAATCGTCTACCGGCGATATGCTGGTGATGAGCCAGGTAATCCTGAGCATGCAATTGGGATTTGCCATTATCCCGCTGCTGCATTACGTGAGCAGCAAAAAACGCATGGGCGAATATGCCATCGGTTTCTGGGCCAAAGTGGGTGGCTGGGCAAGTGCCGTCATTATCGTTTCGCTGAATGTACGCCTCGTCGTTGATCAGGTACGTGGCTGGCTGGCCAATAGCGGAGAACACGTATGGGCTATTCAATGGATTGTTATTCCATTTTTGCTGGGAACAGCGGTTATGCTGGGCTACATCGTGTTGCGACCGCTGCTGGTCAATCTGCCTAAAGCGGGTACAAAAGTTCCACACGGAAATGTTCGGGCCATAACGACCATGCAAACGCCTGACTATCAGGAAATTGCTATTGCCGTCGATTTTTCGGAAGCGGATCAGAAAACCCTCGAACACGCCCTGCACATTGGCGGAAAATCCGCGAAATACTTCCTCATCCACGCGGTCGAAACAGCCGGCGCCTGGGTCATGGGCAACGAGATTCAGGACTATGAAACCCATGCCGACATCAAATACCTGCAAGAATATGAAACGGCGCTCATCGCGCTCGGCTACCAG
Organism: Bacteroidota bacterium; assembly: GCA_029561355.1. Classification (GTDB taxonomy): domain Bacteria; phylum Bacteroidota; class Bacteroidia; order Chitinophagales; family Saprospiraceae; genus M3007. The sequence goes on from JAKQJD010000021.1 coordinate 2,016, forward strand.
TGCGAATCGGTGATCGGCTACGGTCCGGCCAAACAGGCTATTCCCAAACTGGTAAATGATAAAAATGTCGATCTACTGGTCATGGGCGCACACGGACACCGGGTGATGAAAGACCTGATTTTCGGAACTACCATCGGCGCAGTGCGCCATGCCGTGAGCATTCCTGTATTGATCGTGCGGTAAAGTGCCGTTTTTGCCCTATTTTTGCGCCCGGCTTTTCAAATCAGCCACGCATTATGCTCGAGAAACTGCAAGCGATCCGCGAAAAATACATGCACCTGGAGGAACAACTGTCCGATCCGTCCACGGTATCGGATATGGAAAAATCCAAAAAAGTAAATAAAGAGTACAAAAAACTCCAGCCGATGATGCAGACGGCTGCCAGGTACGAAAAAACGCTGTCCGATCTCGTCAGTGCCAAATCCGTACTGTCCACAGAAAGTGATCCGGAAATGCGCGAAATGGCGAAAGAAGAAATCGCCATGCTCGAACCCCAGTGCACTATGCTGGAGGACGAACTGAAAAAACTGCTCACGCCGAAAGATCCGGAAGACGAAAAGGATGTTATTTTCGAAATACGCTCGGGCACCGGCGGCGATGAAGCCGCACTGTTTGCGGGCGACCTGTACCGCATGTACAGCCGCTATTTCAGTGTGCAGGGCTGGGAAGTGGAAGTGCTCGACGAAAACCCCGGAACGGCGGGCGGTTACGGTAAAATCGTGCTGGAGGTTTCCGGCGACAATGTTTACGGCAAACTTAAATACGAATCGGGTGCCCACCGCGTGCAGCGTATTCCGGAAACGGAAGCGAAAGGTCGCGTACATACTTCCGCCGCTACGGTAGCCGTATTGCCCAAAATGGAGCCCGAAGACATCAATATCCGCAAGGAAGATATTCGAACCGATACGTTCCGCGCTTCGGGAGCGGGCGGACAGCACGTAAACAAAACGGAGTCGGGTGTGCGTTTTACCCACCTTCCCACAGGGATCATCGCCGAAAGTACGGAAAGCCGTTCGCAGCATAAAAACCGCGATATTGCCATGGGGCGTCTGGTGCAGCAGATCCAGGATGCTCAAATACAGCGCGAAGCCTCGGCACTGGCTTCCGCGCGCAAAAGTATCGTCGGCACGGGCGACCGCTCCGAAAAGATCCGCACCTACAACTGGCCGCAAAACCGCGTGACCGACCACCGCCTCGAAGGCGACAATAAAAACTTTAACCTGGATAAGGTGATTGAAGGCGACCTGGATGGGCTGATCGAAAACCTGACGATTGCGGACAATGCCGCGAAAATGCAGGAGTAACACCGAACCCCTGTTCGGTGGTAACGTAGAAAAAGAAATGATCCGATGACTTCAAGTCATCGGATCATTTCTTTTTTTACCGAACTGGGGTTCGGTGCTACAACAAGTTATGGTTATTCGGTTTGGGCGCGCTTTCCGAAGGTTGTTCGTTGTTGCGCGGATCTTCTTCTATTCTTTCCTCCGTATTTTTTTCCCACACGGAGTTTTCCTGTACTTCCATATCCGAATTGGAAGAAGCGATCACTTCATCTTCCGCTTTTTCAGCATCTTCCCAGGTAACGGCGGGTGTTGTAGATTGTTCCGGGCCGGTTTGCTGTACAAAGCCGTCGCGGAAAAAACGACGCTGGAACAACACGATGCACAGCACTCCGATAGTTATAGAAGCGTCGGCAACGTTAAAAATGGGGCTGAAAAACAGGAAATCGCCGCCGCCCATTACGGGCACCCAGTCGGGAATATGCACCCATTTCATCGGGAAATACAGCATATCGACCACGCGGCCGTGCATAAAACCGTTGAAGGGCAATTCCTGCGTCATGCCGTATCCTTGTCCGAAAGGTGTCAGTTCGGCTACGCCGCCATGGTAACCCGATACGGAAAATATCAGTGCGTAGAAGGCGCTGTCGATGATGTTGCCCAGTGCACCGGCTGTGATAAGGCCGATGCTGAGCACGAATCCGAAGGCCATTTCAGCAGCCAGCAACAGCCGCAGGTACCAGATCAGACCGACGACCATCAGCACGCGAAACATGCTGAGCAGGAGTTTGCCGTATTCCCAGTCGAATGTGATCCCGAACGCCATGCCCTCGTTTTCCACGAAATGCAGGCGCGCCCAGTCCGCTCCGCCGATCAGCACGTCTTCGTTGTATTCGAAGTGCGTTTTTATATAAAATTTGGAAGCCTGGTCGATCAGCAGCACCACAAAAATCAGCAGCGCAACAATATATCCTTTTTTCAAGGTCAATTGATTTGTGTTAAAAAGTTCGCAAAGAAACGCCATTTACGGCAAACGGGTTGTGTGGAAGGCCTGTTTCCGTGCAGAAATACCTGAAATTATTTAGCGTCGAGTTGTTTGAGGAACCATTCGCGTTCGCTCAGCGGGTTGGTTGCCATCACCAGTTCGCGGAATTTTTCCTTTTGCTGTTTCGAATAAATGTTCAGGTGCAGCAGTTTTTTCATCAGGCTGACCAGGTTTTTGTACGATGCCTTGCGGGCCGGGTCGAGCGCTTCCTTGCGCTGCAGGTAGATGCGGAGGCTCTCTACCAGCGATTCGAAAGCATCGAGGTCACTGCGTTCATAATAGATTTTCAACAACATTGTTTTGGCAATGATGTTGAACAACATGTCGTCGTACTCAAACTGGGTGAGCAGTTGCTGCGCTTTGCTGTAGTCGCCTTTTTCGAAATAGAGTCGCGACAGGTTGAAGTTGACAATGCTGTTGGCTTCTTTTTCGTACAGGTATTTCTGGAAATTTTCGATGAACTGCTCGGCCCAGGTAAATTCCTTGCTGCGCAGGGCCGCCCCCACTGCATTGCCGAACGTGTACCGCGACAGCTGGTTGTTTTCGAGCAAATAACCCGCTTCAAGCCCCTTTCGGTACAGATCGAAAGCCCTGCGTACAAATTCCTGGCGCCCCTGGTTTATCTTCGGCACACAATAGTTGATGGCCGCTACATATAAGGTGCGCATTTCGGATGGGTCGAACAACAGGGTGCTTTGCTGGATCAGGTCTTCAAACTGGAAGTAATATTTTTCTTCCTGCGGGTTGGCGATCACCATATAAGCGTAATAGTATACGGCGATAGCGGGTTCGACGAGCAGGTTTTGCGTCACGCAATGTTCCAGTACTTCTTGCAGGATGCCTTCTTCGTAATGCGCCGTTTTGTACACTGCCTGGTGTGCTTTCATAGCGTAGGCAATGTGAAGTTTTTCGGCAAAAAACCAGCGTTCCATGGCACTGGAGGTTTCCTGCAGGTTGGCCGATGCATTTTGCACGATGTTTACCTGCTGGCCGTAATCCTGTTCGAGTAAAAATTTGTATCTCAGGTACCGGTTATCGCGCAGCGGCTGATTTTCCAGCAGGTCTTTTCCCGTACGCAGCGCCTGCCGGTAGGCTTTATCCATCTTACGCTGCCGGTAAATTCGGGTGAGGGTGAGTTGGTACTGGATTTTTTCGTTGCTGATCTCCGTGAAAACCATGTATTCTTCCACGGCTTTCAGCAAAAAGTACATCACCTGACGGATAAAGGCGTCGTCGTATGGTTCACCTTTAAAAATAGCGGCCCAGGCGCGCTCCTTTTCAACCGATTCGTCGCCTTGCAGCAGGCTCTTCACCAGGAAGTCGAATAGTTTGATCACATCCTGCCTTTGATTGTGGGCAGGTGATTGCAACCATTTGTGCAAATCGCGAATCTCCTTCTTATTCAAAGAACGAACGAGTTCCACCAGTACACTTTTTTGCATAGATTTTATTGCTTATCTGTTCAACAAAGTAACGGCGAAACACTGGAACTGTTATGTTATTTTAGAAAGTTTTTTTCCGTTTTGAAAATAAAACGGCTTGTTTTTCGTCCTTTTCAGCGAAACAGGTGTCCTTAAAAAAATTCAACAAATGCGATTTTTTGTCTTTACTACTCAGCAAGTACCCCTGCACATTTGTATCATCAATCTGAAGTTTAAATCACAACAGATAATCCGAATGCTCATGTACAAGTACCTTTTCACCTTTCTTATAATGCTGTTTGCCGGTCTTGCCTCAGGACAGGGCTGGGAACGCGTGTACGGTGGAAGCGGTGCGGATGTAGCAAACGGCGTTGCCCAGACGCCCGACGGAGGATATATCATGGCCGGCAGTTATAATGCCGATACACGTGTATATCTGTTAAAAACCGACCCCAACGGAGAACTCCAATGGACAAAAACATTTCCCGGAACGCCACTTGCAGCAGGTAATAAAGTGATTGTCGCACAGGATGGCGGATATGTTGTAGCCGGGTATGTGAAAGGGGAAGGCCCGGGTGGCGACAATATCTATGTGCTGAAAACCGACGCGTTCGGCACACTGCTCTGGAAAAAACCTTTCGGAACCGGGCTCAATGACCGCGGAACGGACATTCTTGAACTGGCCGACGGCAGTCTTATCATTTCAGGTTTTCAGGTAAACGTCAACGGTAAAGCCGATATAGTTGTACTCAAACTCGACAGCGAAGGCTCCCAGCAGTGGTACCATACCTATGGTGAAACCGGCATAAGCGAATCAGGTATGGCTATCGTTCAGGCGCCCAACGGCGATCTGGTGGTGGCTGCCGAATCGCAGGTGACGATTTCCGACGATAAAAATATTTACCTGGTTCGTATTGCCAGTTCGGACGGTGCACAGATATGGAGCAACACATACGGACTGACGGATGCCGACGGTGATCCGTCTACCGAAATTCCGCGGGGCATCATTTCTACCGCTACCGGCGATCTGGCTGTTGCGGGATACACGACCTCCGTCATAGGCGGCGCGGGCTTCATCATGAAAATTGATGGCAACGGCGCCAATGACCCGATCTGGACCCGTATTTTTCAGGATGCCGATTTTTACGATATTGTCAATGGCGCAAGCAACAGTATATTCGTAAGCGGCAATAAAAGTGTAAATAACCTCGACGATGTGTACATCGTACACACCGACGCGGAAGGCATAGTGCTCTGGGAGCCGCGCATCGGTAAAGGCGGACTCGATATCGGTTATGGCATCGTGGCCACTGCCGACGGCGGGGCTGCCGTAGCAGGCATTAGCGAGTTGTATGTCGGCCCAACGGCCCTGTCCAGCGTGTACCTCGTAAAAACCGATGCCAACGGACTGATTTTTACCAGTTACCTCGAAGGCCACATTTTTAAAGATGCCAACCTCAACTGCCTGAAAGACGAGGGAGAGGCCAATCAGGAAAACTGGATCGTAAAAGTTGAAAGCAATGGTTTTGCGCGTTACGCGGTAGCACGGGCCGATGGTTCATTTTCCATGGCTGTCGATACAGGCACCTATGATATAGCACTGATTACCCCGAATAACTACTGGCAAACGTGCGAGGATGCGATCACGGTTACTATTCCGGCGTTTTACGATACCGTATTTGCCGCTATCCCGGTTCAGGTGAAATCTGCTTGTCCGCGCAACGAAGTGGACATCGCCACACCTATTCTGCGCCGCTGCGCCGAAAATACCTACACGGTACGCTACTGCAATTCCGGTACGGTTACGTCCTCCAACACCTGGGTGGAACTGGAATTCGATCCCGGATTCACCTCTGTGACGGGCGCCACTCCGATGGGCAACAACAAATACCGCTACGACGTAGGCACGTTGCAGAACGGCAATTGCGGCAGTTTTGAAGTGAAAGCATTCCTCGGATGCGATAATACACTGCCCGGCGGAACGCATTGCGTGACGGCGCATATTTATCCGGATTCGTTCTGCGACGTCAATACCAGCAACTGGGACGGCGCAATTATCGTAGCGCAGGGTTTTTGTGAGAACGATTCGGTGAAAATGATGCTCACCAACATCGGATCAGGTCCAATGGGTGGCCCGCTTGGCTACGTTATTACGGAGGACGTGATCATGCTGACGCAGCCCGGTGATCCGAACTACCAGTTCCAACTGATCCCTGGTGAACGTGATACTGTATGGAAAACGCCTGCCAACGGCAGCACTTTCCGCATCATTGCCGAACAAAGTCCGGGTTACCCGGGCCTCAGTACCCCGACAGCCGCCGTAGAAGGTTGCCAGTCGGATACCAGCACCGCTATTATTTCAACAGGATTTTATACCATGTTCCCCGAAGGCGATCAGGATGCCTTTGTGGAAGCCGATTGCCAGGAAAGTTTTGAAACCGATTATCATCCCATCATATTAAAAAGAGGTCATCCCAAAGGTTACAACGAAGAGCACTTCGTCGCGCCTGACACCGATTTAGAATTTTTAATCCAGTTCGAGAATACCGGAACCGATGTAGTGCAGGAAGTGACGATCATTGATACGCTCTCTTCCGCACTCGACCCGGCCACTGTGTATCCGGGTGCTGCCAGCCATCCCTACCAATTCGACATCTCCGGAGAAGGCATCGTGCAGTTTACTTTATCCAATGTTAATCTCGCACCGGGTAGCAGCGCGGGCGAGGGGTATGTGAAGTTTCGTGTAAAGCAGCGCCCAGGCCTGCCTTGCCACACACAGATACTCAACAGCGCTGCTACCTATTTTAATTTCGGCGCACCCGAAATTTCTAATCAGACACTCCACACTGTTTGCGAGTATGATTCCTTTATCATAGTCAAAAGCAAGGAAATCTTTTTGCCGAGCGCCGATTTGCGCGTGTATCCCAATCCGGCACAAGATGTGGTGAATTTCGAACTGTCAGGCGTCGATGCCAAGCATTACACCTTGCAGGTATATGATATCCAAGGCCGATTACTTGTGAATCAAACTTTTAATCAACCCACATTCCGATTGTTCAGACCTCAGCTCCCGGCTGGAACCTTATTCTACTGGCTTGCCGCAGATGGCAAGCCAGTAGCCTCCGGGAAGCTGCTCGTCCGATGACATTTTAATCCTCCGATTACACCTACGTCCGAAAAACAAAGAGGCCATCCCAACCAAGGATTACACATTCATGAAACATAACCAGGAGCAGCGATGCAAATAGTGCATCGCTGTTTTGTTTCACCGGTTATGTTTAGATTACTTCGGATGTTGCGTTTTAGTGCTTTTACCTAGAGACAAAACAAAAGACAAAGAGTAAAAAATAAAGGCAAGCAGTAATGCTTGCCTTTTCTCTTTTGAGGCGAAATCTCTCCCTTCAGGCACCCAAAAAAAACACAGCGCAGAGAAGCCCTGCGCTGTGTTTTTTTAAGTGTTAGCCAGCCGAACACGAAACCCGAAAAACCAAACACCTTTATTTGATCACCCGGATCTTCATTTTGATATCTTTCTTCGGCCGGTCACCTGCAGCCGTTTCCGCCGCGCCGATTTTATCGATCACGTCGAGGCCTTTGATCACCCTTCCGAATACGGTGTAATCGCGGTCGAGGTGTGGTGTGCCGCCCACTGCGAGGTATTCGGCGCGTTGTTCGGGCGTGTAATGAAACCGTTTCATGGTTTCGATCTGCGTCAGCGTTTCGTCGGTAACGGGGCTGCCCTGTACAATGTAAAACTGTGAACCGGAGGATTTTTTCTCCGGATTATTGGTGCGTGCAGCACAGATAGCGCCTTTGAGGTGGGCCAGTGAATCGACGAATTCGGCCGGAATGAGTTGCGACGGTCCGCCGAAACCCAGGCTTTGGCCGGCCGGAGCATTGCGCGAATTCGGGTCGCCGCCCTGAATCATAAAGCCGTTGATTACCCGGTGGAAGAGCAGGTCGTTGTAGTAACCTTCCTCAGCGAGTTTGATAAAGTTGTCGCGGTGCTTGGGGGTGGCGTTGTAGAGTTCGGCCGTCATGGTGCCGTAATCTGTTTCGATTTCCACGAGGCAGCGCTCCGGAGCAGTAACCTGGATCATTTGTTTGCGTGTAACAGTTTTAGAGCCTTTGGTGGCTTTGAGCACCACCGTGAAATTGCCGGAATGGGTGTAGCGGTGCGTCGGACTTGCCTCTGTGGAGGTGCCGCCGTCGCCGAAATCCCAGGCATATGTTTCGGCTTTGATGGAGGTATTGGTGAAGGTGATTTCGGCCGGTGCTACGATTTTGTCAGCAGGCGCCGTGAAATTGGCCACCGGCTTTACTGCGCAGGAAGCGAACGAAAGCGCGGCCAGTAGTAAAAGTGGGATCTGATTCCTCATGCTTAATTGAGTATTTGAGTATGCGGGTGTTGGGAAATCTGAGTATTTGAGGATGCGAGGATTTGACAGTCATTGTATTTTCCATGAGCGAAGCGGTGTACTCTACGGACTCTCACCCTCTCACATCTCTCACCCTCTGTTCACGCTTCTCCCCGGTTTCGCGTCGTCCAGATCGACCGCATCAGGCGAGCTGCAAAAACAGGCGCTGCAATAATACAACCCGAGCCGAAAAAAAGCATTTCACTCCAGATATAGGATTCGGTAGCCAGTTTGCTTTTGCCGGGCAGGTGACCGGTGAGATCGTCCCAGGTATGCTCTTCCACATAAGTCATAAACCCGTTCAGTCCGCTGATAAAGGCGAACGTAAGTGGAAACATCAGCAAAAGCAAGCCGATTTTCAGCACCTGCCGGTTGGCAATGAACGTATGCGGCAGCAAAAAAATATACCTGCTCAGGGTGATCAGCGCTATAATAAAACCGATGTTCCATGCCTGGAACGGCCACACCTGCATGGCCTGATGGATGGGGTAGAGTACGGCATAAACGACAATTGCCGTAATCGCCCACCAAACCAGTTCCAATTGTAAAACCAGCGCGTTGCGCTTATCCATGGGAAGAATTCGTAAAAAACGTTAGGTTCAGGCTTGAGCAGTCGGCGTTCCGAAATTCATCGGAGGAGTAGGCTGCTCCTGGTCTTCGATTTTGCCAAACTGCATTTCATATTTCTGAACGTTGTCTTTGAGGGCCATCAGCAGGCGTTTGGCATGCTGAGGTGTAAGGATAATCCGGGATTTTACCTTGGCTTTCGGCACATTCGGCATCATGCGGATAAAATCCACCACAAATTCAGCGTTGGAATGAGAGATGATAGCAAGGTTAGCGTAAACGCCTTCCGCGATTTCTTCCGAAATCTCAATATTGATAGCGGATTGCTGGGTATGATTTTTAGAATCGGCCATTTTTTCAAATAATAAAGTGAGTAAAAAAGAATGTGTGAAACGGAATTCCACACTTTTGCCGGCCCCTGAAATACTGTTTCCACGCACTTCGGGATGTTTGAAACAGGCTTTCGCCGGCGCTGCAAAAGTAGCGTTTAATTATCGGTTATACGCTATAACTTGTCTGTCGGCAAGGTAAACGACGTTATGCCCCGACTTCGCACTGTCGACTTCGCACTTCGCACTAATCCACCCAGTCGGCCACAAACACATTCGTATCACGACTACCCGGTTTGTTGTTGCGGTTGGAGGAAAATGCCAGTTTTTTACCATCCGGCGAGAACATGGCGAAGGAATTGAATATACTTTGCGAAGTAACCTGTTCCAGCCCTGTGCCGTCTTCATTGATCATAAACAATTGAAAATCATAGCCGCGCTTGGAATGGTGGTTGCTGCTGAAGATGATTTTTTTGCCGGAAGGATGGAAATACGGCGCCCAGTTGGCCTTGCCCAGGTGCGTTACCTGGTGCAGGTTGGAGCCGTCGGCGTTGCACACGAATATTTCCATATTGGTAGGCGCTACCAGCCCCTGGGCCAGGTAATCGCGGTATTCCTTGATTTCGGCTTCCGTTTTTGGGCGGCTGGCGCGGAATACGATTTTGGTGCCGTCGGCATTATAAAATGCGCCGCCGTCGTAGCCCAGATCGAACGTGATCTGGGTCGGATTGGAGCCGTCGAGGTTCATGGTCCAGAGTTCCAGGTCGCCGGAGCGGTCGCTTGTAAACAGGATTTTATCACCTTTGGGGCTGAGCACGGCTTCCGCATCGTAGCCTTTCGAATCGGTCAGTTGTTTGGTTACCTTGCCTTTCAGATCGGCTACAAATATGTCGAACGTGTTGAAAATCGGCCACAGGTATTTGCCGCCGGACCGAAGATCGGGTGAAGGAGGGCAGGGGTCGCCGCCTTTGTGCGTACTGGCATACAGGATGTGTTTGCCGTCGGGCATAAAAAACGAGCAGGTGGTGCGGCCTTTACCCGTACTGATGAGTTGAGGCTTGTAGGTAGTGTCGCCGGCTGCTTTTTTAACTTCCATCATAAAAATCTGGTCGCATTCCAATCCCCAGGCTTTGTTATTGCTCTGAAACGTCAGGCGTTTGCTGTCGGGCGCCCAGTAAGCCTCGGCATTGTCGCCGCCGAAAGTTACCTGTCGTATGTTTTTCAGGTGTTTTTCAGGCATGGGAGCGGCCTGTTCGGTTTGAGCAGACAGGAAAGTTGCGAAAGAGATCAGAATGGCAGTAAATAGTATGCGCATAGGAGATGAAAATTTTTGCAAGGATAGAACAAGGCCGGCAATTGCGGGTCAGTGTTCGGTAAAAATTAAATTGAATATCCGGCTAAAAACCCTGCAAGTCATCCGATGGCTCAAAGTCATCGGATGACTTGCAGGGTTTTTAGCCGGATATTCATTTGATGTTTCCAAATCGGGCCACTGATCGGTACAATTCCGTCGCCAGTCGGTTTTTTTAAACCTATTTCGCCTTGCCTGCGTTTGGCTGTTACAAAAAAAACGATATCCATGCTGAAAGTCACCCGCCTCACCAAACAATACCGGTCTGCGAATAAAGACCACGCCCTGACCGTACTCGACGATGTGTCTTTCGAACTGGGTGCAGGCGACACCTTTTCTATTGTCGGTCCGTCCGGGTCGGGAAAAACAACCTTGCTGGGCCTCTGCGCCGGACTCGACCGCGCTACCAGCGGCTCGGTTGCCCTGAACGACGTATTGCTGGACGACCTGTCGGAAGACCAGCGCGCCGAAGTGCGCAACCGTTTTGTCGGGTTCGTTTTCCAGAATTTCCAGTTGATCCCTACGCTGACTGCACTGGAAAATGTGATGGTGCCGCTCGAATTGCGCGGCGAAGCGGGCGCTGAAGAAACTGCCCGGGGCTGGCTCGAAAAAGTGGGGCTCGGCAGCCGCCTGAACCACTACCCGGCGCAACTTTCCGGCGGCGAACAACAACGCGTTTGTATCGCCCGGGCTTTTTCCAACAGCCCGAAAATCCTGTTTGCCGACGAACCAACCGGCAATCTCGACGCCGAAAACGCCGCCGGTATCGTAGACCTCATTTTCGAACTCAACCGTACGGCGCACACCACGCTCGTGCTTGTTACGCACGACATGGAACTGGCCAAACGCACGCAACGCATCCTTAAAATAAAAGGTGGGAAAATTGAATCGCTAAACTAGGCTGAAAGCAGTGCGAAGTCGTCAGTGCGAAGTCCGAAGTCATGGGCATCGTGCGTGAATGTGGACTTCGCACTTCGCACTGATGACTTCGCACTGCTTTCAGACTTCGCACTGCTTTAGAATTTATTCCGCTCCCAGGAATTCTGCTCCTCCGATTCTTCGAGCAGGCTGAGGTAACTCATGTAGCGTTGTTCGCTGATTTCTCCCTGGCGGAGCGCTTCATGTACGGCGCAACCGGGTTCGTTGCGATGAATGCAGCCGCCGAAACGGCATTTCTCCGAAAGCACGAAGAATTCGCGGAAACTGTGCGCGATATTGGCCTTGTCCTTGTTGTTGAATCCCAGCGTTTTAATGCCCGGCGTATCGATCAGGCGTCCGCCGAAATCCAGTTCGAACATTTCCGCAAACGTGGTGGTATGCTGGCCCTTGCCGGAATAATCGCTGATCTCGCCGGTGCGCAGTTCCAGTTGGTGCTGAATGGCATTGACGAGGCTGCTTTTCCCTACGCCCGACTGTCCGCTTACCAAAGTGGTTTTACCTTTCAAGAGGTCTTTAAATGCTTGAAGACCAGTGTTTTGTACAACGGAAGTCAGTAGTACGCCGTATCCTATCTTGGTATAAATCTCCTTTAATTCCTCGAATCGTTCCATATCCTCGGCGTCGTACAAATCGCTTTTGTTAAACACGATGGTTACGGGAATTTCATCGCGTTCGGTCATTACGAGGAAACGGTCGATGAAGCCTGGTTTTACGGTAGGCTGCACGATGGTGACGATCAGGATGGCCTGATCGAGGTTGGAAGCCATCAGGTGCAGGTCGTGTTTGCGTCGGGGCGACTGACGCACCACGCAGTTGCGCCGGGGCAGGATCTTTTTGATCATGCCGTTGTCCTCGCCTTCCCGCACGATTTCGACCTGGTCGCCCACGGCAACGGGGTTGGTCAGCGGGATATCGTCGAGCCGGAATTTTCCGACAATCCGGCATTGTAACATTTCGCCGGTGTCGAGCAGGACGTTATACCAACTGCCCGTGGATTTTGCTACGGTTCCTATTTCCATTATGCGGTTTAAAACTCCGGAATGCCTGATTTGGTTCCGGTGAGTGGGTTTGAACAGGGTTTTTTGAACAGGATTAGCAGGATTTAAAAGGATTAGAAGGATCTAATTTTCAGGATTTGGGGAAACATCCGGGAGAATCCTTTAAATTATTAAAAATCATTTCCTTCTAATCCTTTTAAATCCTGCTAATCCTGTTCAAAAAACCTCTATTCAACCGAGTTTTTCCAATAATTCCTGCGCCGCCTTCGCTACCACGGTACCCGGCCCGAAAATAGCCGCCGCGCCCGCTTCGCGCAGAAACGCGTAGTCCTGCTGCGGGATCACGCCGCCCACGACCACCAGAATATCTGCCCGGCCGAGGGCACTCAATGCGGCGATGGTTTGCGGTACCAGGGTTTTGTGTCCCGCTGCCAGGGAAGAAATGCCCAGAATGTGCACATCGTTTTCGGCTGCCTGCCGTGCCGCTTCTTCCGGCGTCTGGAACATAGGACCGATGTCGACGTCGAAACCCAGGTCGGCGAAGGCGGTGGCAATGATCTTCGCGCCGCGGTCGTGCCCGTCCTGACCCAGTTTGGCGATCATGATACGCGGGCGGCGGCCTTCCAGCAGGGCGAATTCGTCGGCCCGGGCGCGGGCTTTTTCAAAATCTTCATTGTGGCTCATATTGGCTGCATAAACGCCTGAAATCGTGCGGGTGGTAGCGATGTACCGGCCGAATGCGTCTTCCATGGCCAGGGAAATTTCACCCAGCGTAGCGCGTACGCGGGCAGCGTCGACGGCCAGGGCGAGCAGATTCCGGCTCATGTTGTCGGTGTTTCCGGAAGCGGCAGGCGATTTTGCCAGTTCGCGAATGGCCTGTAGTGCCTGTTGGACCGCCGTTTCATCGCGTTTTTGTCTGATGTCCTGCAAACGGCGGATTTGCGATTCGCGCACGGCCGTGTTGTCCACTTCCAGGATTTCAAATGCCTCGCTATCGGTCGTCTGAAAAATATTGACGCCGATAATTTTTTCCTCGCCTGCGTCGATACGCGCCTGTTTGCGGGCGGCCGCTTCCTCGATGCGCAGTTTCGGCAAACCTTCCTCGATGGCTTTGGCCATGCCGCCCAGTTGTTCCACTTCTTCCATCAGCGCCCAGGCTGCTTCTACGAGTTGCTGCGTGCGTTGTTCCACGAAATAGGAGCCTGCCCAGGGATCGGTGGCGCGGGTAACGTCCGATTCTTTCTGGATAAAAATCTGTGTATCGCGGGCAATTTTGGCAGAAAAGTCAGTTGGCAGGGCCATCGCCTCGTCGAACGAATTGGTGTGCAGGCTTTGTGTGCCGCCCAGCACAGCCGCCATGGCTTCTATGCAGGTGCGCGCCACGTTGTTGAACGGGTCCTGCTCGGTGAGCGACCAGCCGGAGGTCTGGCAGTGGGTGCGCAGGGCCAGGGATTTGTTGCTTTTCGGGTTGAATTGTTTGACGAGTTTGGCCCACAGCAGGCGTGCGGCGCGCATTTTGGCTATTTCGGTAAAATGGTTCATGCCGATACCCCAGAAAAACGAGAGCCGCGGCGCGAAGTTGTCGATGTCCAGTCCGGCTGCCAGCCCGGCGCGGATGTATTCCAGTCCGTCGGCCAGGGTGTACGCCAGTTCGATTTCCGCCGGCGCGCCGGCCTCGTGCATGTGGTAGCCGGAAATGGAAATGGAGTTGAATTTGGGCATATTCCGGGCGCAATACGCAAAAATATCGCTGATGATGCGCATACTCGGCCCCGGCGGGTAGATATAGGTGTTGCGCACCATGAATTCCTTCAGAATGTCGTTCTGGATGGTGCCGGAGAGTTTTTCCGGTGAAACACCCTGTTCTTCTGCCGCTACGATGTAAAACGCCATGATAGGAATTACCGCGCCGTTCATGGTCATCGATACCGACATCTGGTCGAGCGGGATCTGGTCGAACAGGATTTTCATGTCTTCCACCGAATCGATGGCGACACCCGCTTTGCCGACGTCGCCCTGCACGCGCGGGTGATCGGAGTCGTAGCCCCGGTGCGTGGCGAGGTCGAACGCGACGGACAGGCCTTTTTGCCCCGCTGCCAGGTTGCGGCGATAAAACGCGTTGCTGGCTTCGGCGGTGGAAAATCCGGCGTACTGGCGGATTGTCCACGGCTGCGTCACGTACATGGCGGAGTAGGGACCGCCGAGAAAAGGCGGAATACCGGCTACGTAGCGGCGGAAGGGGGAAAGGGAGGATGTTTCTGGTATTGGTTCGGGACGGAGATCAGGATTGAAGTCGATTTTAGAAAAATCCGGTGCGGGCATGGTCGGGCAGTTTAAAGGGCGAATATCGGAAATTTTAACATTGCCAGGGGGCTTAACTCTGCCGGTATTTTATGTATTGAAGTAAAAAATATTCATTCAAAATATTGTCATGCTTTGATCACGTGCAGAAAAACTTTTATTTTTATTGGTAACTCAGAATGTATTAAAGAAAAGTAGATAATTCAAGGTTCCTGCAATAATGCTTCACTAATTAAAAACAATTTTATCATGTACTATAGAATCCTTATCGCGCTGCTTTTGTCCGTTCTGATTATGAATAGTTGCAAAAAAGAGAAGCCCGATTTTTTCGCAACGGATGTCGACCTGGAGTCTCTGTATTTTCGTCCGGACAGTTTTCTTTGCTCGGCTATAAAAGAAGTACCTGGTCTGGGGATTATTGCCTGGACGGCGAATTGTGCTGCATTCAAAAAGGATAATAAATTTAGTGTTGGTTTTATTACCTACCAGGACTTAAACAATGTGTATGCAAGAGAACGACTTGTCATTGGAAATATCCCTGCATCTAATGGAACGTATAAGTTAGAACCGATTGAAGCAGGACTGGTATCGAGTTCTTATAGCAGATGGGTTGCAGACGGAGATTTATTACATGCTTCCTGGAATATCGACGTAGCGCAAAACAACACAATCGAAATTGTTGAAATAAATGAAGAAGACCGGATTATATGCGGAAAGTTTGATGTCCATTTTATCCGAACCGACCAAAGCAGTATCGGTGTTGTGCATTCCGAAAAGATAAACTTCAAAAATGGAAGTTTTATAGCAAAATATACGGAATAAACAGATTCTATATGAGTCATCCCAAATTAAATTCCCCAGCAAAATCGAAGCACAAGTGCCCCTGCCGCTGTTGCGCGTCCCCGCCAACAGC
>JAKQJD010000026.1 GCA_029561355.1 Bacteroidota bacterium
AAGTACCAGCGCCGGGTGGGCTGCAAGGCCGCTTGTTCGCTGGTGTTCCCGGACACGCCGGAACATCGCGAAATTGCGCGGAAAATGTACACGCAACTCCGCAACGGGTGTGTGATGAAAGATGTGTTGCACGGTTTACCAAGGTTGGTAGACCCGGATGCGGAGCGCGAAAAGATGTTTAATAAGGATGGGGCAAAATATGATGGAACAAAAAAAGGATAAAAAGGCTTGTCCGCATCGCTGGGCGCAAATTATAAACGGCCCAATGATTACGGTTTATCGTTGTCGGGATTGCGGCGCAGAAAATGTGGACGTGATCGACCGGCGCGGTCCACACCGCATCGAGGTAGACCGGCGCGGGGTGGTGTGGGAATATGGGGTAAATCGCTGATGCTGCGCCCGGAAGTGATCCACATGCGGGCTATACATGCCTGCGGTAAAAAGCTGGGACTGGATCATACCCGGCTAAGTGAGATTGTGCAGGAACCGGAAATGTACGGCAAACGCCTTTCGGAGATGAGCGAGATTGAGTTGCGCCAGTTTCGCACCTGGCTGGAAGGCAAGGCCCGAAAAGTAGCGGAAAAACCAGCTGCAAAACCGGCCCCGGCCAAACCGGTGTGGGACAAACAGGATAAACGCATATTCAAGATGGGTTTTGTGTTGGGCTGGAATAATAAGGATTTGCGCGGTTTTTTTATGCGCACGGTGAAAAAATACGATTTGCGAAAATTAACGGCGCCGGAAAAATCGGCGGTAATTAACGGATTGCAAAAGGTGATCGATGGAAAGCACATTGAGTCCAAAAGAACTTGAGACGCTGCGCGATTTATCGGCGAAGCGGCGGCGGGCGGCGGTTATGAGTCACGAGGCGTCGCGAGAAACCAAGCGGCGCAATGCGGTGATCACGGCGCGGCGCAATGCGCAGATTCGCGCTGAGTTTGGGCGGATCGTGGATCGCGGCGAGCGCGGCGGAGTGCGCAATGCGATTGATACCCTGGCGGAGCGTTATTGTTTGAGCGTTAAGAGCATCGAGCGCGCCGTGTACGATTTGAATTAGCGAGGTGATTATGTGGATATGTGCAATACTCATCGCTGTGGCGTTGTATGCGCTGGCGGCGTTGTTTACTCCCCTGGCGCACCGGCTGGTGTGTTGGT
Organism: Bacteroidota bacterium; assembly: GCA_029561355.1. GTDB lineage: Bacteria > Bacteroidota > Bacteroidia > Chitinophagales > Saprospiraceae > M3007. The sequence goes on from JAKQJD010000026.1 coordinate 1,156, forward strand.
GGGTGCGGACGTTTGGAAGCGAGGTATAAAATGAAAATGTGTGAAATTTGTGGTAAGAATAAAGCTACCGTGCCGGCTCGGAACAGAATAGGCCGGCCAATAAACAGGGTGTGTGCGTCATGTCATGCCTTGCGATTGGCGGGTGATTTTAAAAGAATAAATGAAATTCGTAAACAAAAGCAAACTAGATAAAACTTTCCGGCGCGCTGATTCAGGAAGCAGCGTTTTAAAAACGTTACAGGCATGTAAATGTTATGCTCGGTTGTGTAGGGCCTGAGATAACTAACGGGTTCGAATCCCGGCGCCGGAACTGATTAATTACGAATTTGAGAGGGCAAAGTGGAAACGAAAGCAAAAAAAAACCGGGCGGCGGTGGTTGTAACCAACCAGGCGGTTGAAGCCTGTATGTTGTACCGCTATAACGGCAGTTGTTTACCGGCGGGGCACAAGGGTTATTACTGTCGGCACAACGATAATTATTATTTTCCAGCCGGCGGGGAATGGCCGGAAAATGAAATAAAAAAAAACGAAAAAATTTTGCGGGCGCACATTCCGGGAAGATTTGTGGCGATGAGCGAAAAGTTTGC
>JAKQJD010000030.1 GCA_029561355.1 Bacteroidota bacterium
GGAAGTCGCACGATCACGCCGTGCTGATTCTTTAGCTCTATGCAATATGCCGCTGCATCTGGCGGCTTGTGGTTCATCACAATCGTTCCGATTTCAATCGTCGTTCGTGACCGTTTCAACATGAGCAGTTATCGAAGAACCGAATTTGAAGTTGCTTACTGATTTTGAAACGGCTGTTCAATTGAGCAATAATGAAACTGCAATTTGATTTTTATCCGTGTGTGCAGACCACTACGTAAACCAAGCCGCAGACCACTACGCAAACCAAGCTGTAGACCACTACGTAAACCACCCCGTAGACCATGCTGCAAACCACTACGTAAACCACGCTGCAAACCATACGTAGACCATCTGTAGCCGTTTCATAAGATTCGACTTAACCAATGGATTCCATTGCTGTACTTATGAAATTCGTTTTTTCAGGTCCGCATTTTCGGACAGCGTATAATTCTGCCCAACGCAGAATGATTTTTGATTATGTCGTTGCGTATTTTCGGGCATACGTAGATAGATGGACGATGAAAAACTGCCCACTCAGAAAATGTAAAAAATGCCCCAAATCCATCTTGCCCGAGCTTAGAGCAGATGCCTGTTACTGTACGGAAGCATGCCGAAGTGCCGCCTACGCGGAACAACATCGGCTGATGTATACGCGGCCAAAGCGCAGGGACTTTGCGGCCTTCAAAAGGAAGCTCATGGAACTTGGGCCCCCAAATGCGACTCACTACGCGCTGGCCTGGCCCATTCCAGACACCCTGCAAGTGAGCTGGAGTCCACCGCCCGGCATCCGCAGCAAGCGATTTAGTGGATGCTTTGCGGTTGGCGGCAATTTCATGCAGCGACCTAGATTTGAGTGCCCGCGAGTTCCCTATGTCGGCATTTACGGCATCGTCTTCTTCGACGAGAACAATTGCGAGCTACCCACACCCGCAGCACTACTGTGCGGAATCCGAGTGCCCGCAGCATTCCCAATGCGCATCGTTCCACCGCGCGGTCACAAGAAAAAGGCTGTCGCCGAGCAACCAGCGGATCAGGGAATGCGGCTTACGTAAAACGCACAGGTCACGTCGGCTACGCATCCGCCCCGATGTGTCGACATGGCAGGCACAGCACGTGCGTGTAACGCGCTAGCATGCTAAGCGCTGAATCGGCACGTATTCCGAATGCTGTAGGAATGCAGTGCGTCGCGTCCTGAAGCAGTGCAAGATCCGTCGATGCGGCGACCATTATCGGCTCTAGTACTCTCAATCCTCTGTGCGCACTTTTTTACATCTACGCATGCGGAAGCGCAGTCACCGGCATCTACTCCCACCGTTGCGGCCAAGCCACTTCCGCAACTGATCGACATCGCAGCGCGGCATCATGACGACGGCGTGAAGCTGTTTCAGGATGGAAACTACGCAGCCGCTCGTATCGAGTTCGAGGCTTCGCTTGCGCTCTC
>JAKQJD010000032.1 GCA_029561355.1 Bacteroidota bacterium
TATTGCAAAAGGAGACCCCGCCACGCTTTGGGATGCTGTAAAAAGAATCGTTTCGGGTCCGGTGCATTATCACTTGTGGTTTATTTACCTGATTATCGGGCTTTACCTGGTGTATCCCATTCTGCGCGCCTGGGTAAAAACCGCTTCCGAACAGGATTTGCTGTATTTCCTGATCCTGTGCGCCATTGGCACCTGGGGCTACAAGCTCTTGTATGAATTCGGGCACATCTCCATCGGTATTTATTTCGAACTGGCCGTCAACAACGCCGGCTATTTCGTGCTGGGGTATTACCTGGGCACCAAATCGGCTTCCGACGATGACAGAGAGGGGATGTCGTGGCGTTTTACCCGGCGCCAACTGGCACAAATCGGATTGGCGCTGGTGGTGATCGGTACGGCATCCACAGCCACCCTGTCCTATTGGTTCGGCCACGTGAGGGGACAAAATTTTAATTTCTTTTACGACTACCTTACCCCCAATGTGAGTATATCGGCGGCAGGCTGGTTTTTGCTGGTAAAATCGGCGTTCAATACCAAACCACTTTTGCCCATCGAAAAAGATTTTGCAGCGGCCAGTTTCGGTATTTATTTTGTGCACGTTTTAGTGATCGACTGGTGGGCGCAATGCGGCTACTGGCACAGCAAAGTACACCCCTTTAAAGGTATCCCTGTTATCGTCGGCATCGTTACCATTATGTCTTTTCTGGTAATTGCGTTTTTGAGGGAGATGCCGGGGGGGAAGAAGATTACGTAGTTGGTTATTGGTTATTGGTTATTGGTTATTGGTGTGGTAAATCTTGGCTTAAGGCATGATCTTAGGCCAGGATTTACCACACTAATAACCAATAACTAATAACCAATAACCAATAACCAATAACCAATAACCAATAACCAATAACCAATAACCAATAACCAATAACCAATAACCAATAACCAATAACCTTTTAATCCATTTACTCACCACATCAGTACGATCGCCGTGAACACACATGAAATTTCAAGTTCGGGCCCTGACGGGGCTGGTTTTTCTGCTCATTTCCCTGCATACTGCTTCCGCGCAGTCGTTTAAAAAAGCCTACAAACGTTATTATCTCCGGCAGGAATGGGCTGCTGCGGATGAAATATTCCAGCGGTACAGGGATCACCGGAAATATGGCGCGGCTGCACATTATTTTATCGTGAAAAACAGGTTGCGTTCGGAGCGCTCCTTTCCGGCTTTGCTCAGGATGAACGTAGACCTGATCGGGGCCGACAGCACCTGGCGCAAATTGACGCCGCGTCGCGCCAAAAGGCTCCAAAAAAGATTCCGCGTAGACACGATTGCGATTCATGCTTTGCGCACGGACGTGCAACGCTGGGCGCTGGCGGGCGTCCGGGCGAGCGGAACGGTGGCGGCACTGGATTCCATGCTGGATTTCTGGGAAAAACCATTGCCGGCGCTTCAGCCGGAATTAGATTCCACACGATATCAGATTGTAAATACCCAACTGGTTTCTGACGATTACGACGTCATGACGGATCTGGTGCACCGACACCTCGGCTGGGTAAAACCGGCCAACTACAAAAAATCACGGCAGATGTACGACCGGCTCTGGCCTGCCTTTCAGCAGAAATATTCGCTTTGCGAACTGGACAAGTACGTGAAAGACCATCCGAACAGTTTTGTGGCCCGCGATTGCTGGAAAACCGAAGTGCAAACGTTGCTTTGTGCAGGAGGCCTGTCGCAACTGCTTGATTTTGAATTGAATAACGAGTGGTCGGCGTTGGAAACCGTGGTGCTGAATATCATTTTTGAGGAAGCGAAAGACCCGGTGCTCACGCTTACCGCTGAACAGAGCCGCTTGTTGCAGGACCTGAAAGACCGCGCCAGCCTGCGCGAACAACTTCGTACCGGACGCGCCCGCCGCGATACCACAGCGGTTCTGAAAGGAGTCGTTCAATACATTGCAGCCTACGCGCCCCGGTATTCCGCATTCCGGCTCCTGGAAGAAACCCTGCAGTTTTTTGCGGAAGAAGAATTGTTCGATAGCGGCGTTCAACTCCTGGCAGCCGCCCGCCCGTATTTTCCGGATTCCTTG
>JAKQJD010000055.1 GCA_029561355.1 Bacteroidota bacterium
GTTTTTACCCAGGCGCGCAGAATGGGATACACCAGGTAAAGCCCGATAATCAGGTAAATAAACCACAAGTGATAATGCACCGGACCCGAAACGATTCTTTTTACAGCATCCCAAAGCGTGGCGGGGTCTCCTTTTGCAATATAGTTGTACAGTAGATAAACGCTCATCCAGAACAGGGCTGGAATTATGATCCGGCTGAAACGTTTTTTCAAAAAAACGGGCAGCGGGTAATCCTTGCTCAACAGCAGGTAGCCGCTCAGCATCACAAACAAAGGAACTGCCGGTCTCGACAGCGAATTCCACCAGTTTCCCGTCCACCACCACCAGGTGTCCAGGTCGGGGTAGCCATGTGCGATGGGCGCTGCAATGTGTATGGCGATCACCAGTATCGTTGCAATATTGCGCAGCCGGTCGGCCCAGAAAAACTTTTCCCGCTCTTGATGGACGGCTTGTCCTTGCATGGAAGTGAGTGGTTGAGGATGTTGAGAAATGTTGAGGGGTTGAGGGTGTTGAGGGTGTTGAGGGGTTGAGGGTGTTGAAGGGTTGAGGGGTTGAGGGTCAAAATTTGATTTCCAGGCCGTCATATGCCAGGGAGATGCCGGGGCCGAGTTGGCGGCCGACATCTGCCGCAAGTCCCATGTTGTGGCTGATATGGGTAAGCCAGGCTTGTTCGGGGGCAATTTTCCCTACCAGTTCCAGCGCTTCCTTCAGGTTCATGTGGGTAGGATGGTTATCATGGTGCAGGGCACTGGTGATCAGGTATTTCGTGCCTTTGATTTTTTGCAACTCTTCCGGCAAAACAGATTTCACATCCGTCAGGTAAGTCAAATCGCCGAAGCGGTAACCCAGAATCGGCAGGCGGCCGTGTTGAATCCCGATCGGCTGAACCGTCACGCCTTCCAGCACAAATGGCCGGTCCGGCTCGATATCGATCAGTTCTACCCGGGGAAGGCCGGGCACCGGTTTTCCAAAAATATACTCGAAGCGTTTTTGCACTTCCGCCGCCACGCGGGGCAGCGCGTATACGCGCATGGGTTTTCCGCTGTTGAAATTAAAAGGTCGGATATCGTCGAGCCCGATCACGTGGTCGTTGTGCTCGTGTGTCAGAACAATAGCTTCCAGGTGCCGAACATTGGCGCGGAGCATTTGTTGCCGGAAATCCGGCCCCGCATCGATCAGGATATTTACATCACCTGCCGAAATAAGTGCAGATGACCGCAGGCGCTTGTCGCGCGGATCGGTCGAACTGCACACGTTGCACCCGCACCCAATAACGGGAACGCCCTGGGAGGTGCCGGTGCCGAGCAAAGTGATTTTCAAGGAGTTATAAAGTGTGGGGGTGAGCAGTGAACCGGGAATTTATTCATCATTTCCGGCATTTTGTTTTTTCCATTTTTCAATCAGTTCGAGCGATTTCTCGCTCAGCGCCGCCGCGTCGAACTCCAGGTTGGAGAGTATCTCCATCAAACAGTTGATGCGGGCTTCCGTATCGAAAAAGCGGTTTACCACGGCAATCCGGCGGTTTTCAACCAGGCAATAGCCGCTTTGAAAATTGCCTTTTTCATACCGGATGGTGTAGTCCAGTTCACCGAACAACTCTTCAATTTTCTTTAACGTGGTCTGGGTGTACCGCACTGGCTAAAAGGATGAATTTATAAGCAAATTTGTTTCACTCGCCGGCGTGGGGAGTTTGGACAATTTCAGCAGTTGTCCACACAATGTCCGGAGAAACCCGCTGCAATGTCTTTATCTTCGCCGCTGTTTTTGAGAAGACACCCGCAAAAGTATCCAAAATCTGATATTATGAAAGGCTTCATCCAAGTACTGACTACCTGCTGCCTGTTTTGCATATTTACCAGCTCCGCTTATAGCCAGCAGCGGTTCCGGGCAGGCGTAATCCTGGGCGTAACTGCTTCACAGATCGACGGCGATAATTCCGCCGGTTACAACAAACTGGGCCTGCAAACGGGGCTTCGTGCTGTTGCGAGGCTGAAAGGGCGTACGGAAGCCAGTATAGAGTTTTTGTTCACGCAACGGGGTTCTCAAAGCGAATTGATCAAGGACGAGTTCAGTAATTTCTTTTCCCTGACCACCAATTATCTGGAAGTGCCGGTGCAATGGCATTTCAAGGACTGGCTCATCGAGGGTGAAGAGGGCGAACCCGACTATTATAAAGTGTCGTTCAACGGCGGTTTCTCCTACGGCCGCCTGCTGGGCACGAAAGTGAATGACGATCTGAGCGCCATCCGCGTTATTGCGCCGGATTACCTGAAAAAGAACGATTTCAGTTTTGTACTGGGCGCTAACTTTTTCGCCACCCGACATTTGTGCCTCACCCTTCGCTACGTCCGGTCTATCGGTTACATGTACGATCCGCGCGACTGGAACCCGGCGCCGGCCAAAAGCGCCTGGAACAGCCACTGCCTTTATTTTCAAACGGCCTGGATGTTTTAAATCATCTTTTGTTTTATTCGGTAAAAGCCAACCTTTGGGGTTTTATTAAAATCCAGTGGGATTAATTTTTCGTAACTTAAAACAGGGGCAACAATAAGAGCAGAAATTTGGTGTTAACCCATTCCAACACTCTTTTTTCGTCCCATCCCACCGATTTTTAATAACCCGTCTAAGCTCCCATGGTCGCGTATTTTATCATCTTCCTTACTTTGTTCGCATCGGCTTCTTACGGCCTTTCCAATGATGCACCGGAAACTGAATCCGGAGAATAGTGCGAAATCAATAGAGTGCGAAGTCTTCAGTGCGAAGTGCGAAGTCAGGAACAACGTGAGTGGCTATTGACTTCGCACTGAAGACTGAAGACTTCGCACTCTATAGATTTGCGGATGCAGCCATTTGACGAGGGTGTTTGTTTTTTGTGTTTTGTTTTTAGAAGGGTCTTGATTATCAACCTTTTACCAAACAATACACACAAAAGCGAAACACCTTTATCTCACTCCGGCATCCTCAAATCCTGTAAACCTCCACTTCGCTCAAAGCGGGTATTTTTTTCGAAGACAGAAAACGAATCCTGATTTTCCGGGCTCGTTCTTCCGGGAACTGTAGTATTTTTCGCACTCCGATCGTCGTAGAACGCGCTACTTCCCGCCAGCCGTCTTTGCCCTCCACTTCCACTGTAAATGCCTGAACGTATTGCCCTTGTGCGATGGCTTCCCGGAGCAAAACGGTATTGAATTCCGTTTTTTTGCCCAAATCGATGACAAAACTGTTGTTTTGAAAACTTGCATTTTCAAAAGTGGCGCGATTGCCGTCGAGTAAAGCGGAACGGTACTTTATTGGCGTAAACATGCAGACGCGCTGCGAAACCACCTTTTTGTCTTTGGCCAGGTTGTTGGAAAAAGCCTTGCGCCATCGTTCGCCGAATTGTACCAGTGATGCCGAATCCTGCTCATGAATACGCCCCCGCCGGTCGGGCGGCACATTGAGGATCAGGTTGGCGCCCCGGCCGACCGATTGCAGGTAAATATTCCAGAGTGTTTCGGGCGTTTTAACCTGATTATCTTCTTCCGAATGGTAAAACCAGCCTGGCCGGATGCTCACGTCACATTCCGCCGGGATCCAGTGGGCGCCGTTTACATTGCCCTGGTTCAGGGTATCATTGGATGGCGCGCCCAGTCCGCGCTGAAAACCGGCAGTATCCAGCGTACACCAGTTGGTTTCCGTCAGGATCAGGCCGCGTTCGTTGCCCACCCAGCGGCATCCGGGGCCTATATCACTGAAAACCACTGCATTGGGTTGGAGTTTGGCGGCCACCTCCTCGAAACGATGGAAGTCATATACCTGCTTTTTACCGTTCGGGCCTTCCCCGTTGGCGCCGTCCCACCAGATCTCGAACAGGTCGCCGTAGGATGTGAGCAGTTCCGTTAACGTGTTGACATACACGTCGTTGTAGGCGGCGGTGCCATATTGCGGGTGGTTGCGGTCCCAGGGACTGAGGTACACGCCGAATTTCAGTCCGTTGCGCCGGCATGCGTCGGAAAGTTCGCGCAGCACGTCGCCCTTGCCATTGCGCCATTTGCTTTCTCTGACGGTATGTGTGGAATATTTGGACGGCCATAGGCAAAACCCGTCGTGGTGTTTGGCGGTGATAACGATGCCGCGCGCGCCGGCTTGTTTGGCGATTCGGCACCACTGGTCGCAATCCAGATTGGTGGGATTGAACACATCCTCCGGTTCGGTACCATGTCCCCATTCGACGTTGGTAAACGTGTTGGGGCCGAAATGGAAAAACAGATAAAACTCGGTGTCGTGCCAGACCAGTTGCGGGGCGGTGGGAACGGGAGTAGCATTCTGGGCGAGGGCAACACTACCCTGCCCTATTGTATTCAGTGTCAAACAGATAAGAAGGACTGTCCTGAAAGGGTGCATCGTTTTGCAAAGTCGGTTCATGTAAAAAGTTAATTGTTTAAGGTGTCTATCTACTCAATTTAACCACGGAGACACGGAAGACACTACGCGTAGTGTCCTCCGTGTCTCCGTGGTTAAATCCCTATCGTTGCAGTCAGGTGATCAACGTGCGGAATGATTTTCAACACAAGATACACGATGTACCATTAGGGGTGTTCGCTTCGTAAAGTTAATTGCAGTGCGGATGACGCGTGGCAATGATTCCTGCGAAGGGTGCAGCCGAACCACCCAAAGGGTTTTGGCCTCCCAAAACAACTTCGCACTCCGCGTGTTCTTGCAGGTTCATTCCTCCGTGTAACCGAATGCTCAAAATTGCCTGGTCGCCCGTTTACAAATATGAACTGCCCGAAGGTCATCGTTTTCCGATGGCCAAATACGAATTGCTGCCCGAGCAGTTGCTCTACGAAGGGACGGTGACGGACGAACATTTTTTCCACCCCGGACAACTCGAAGCCGACGTCGCGCTGCTCACACATACGGAGGATTGGTGGAACCGGATGAACGCTGTGCAACTTACGCCGCAGGAGATAAGGGCGATCGGATTTCCGATCAACGAAAAGTTCGTGCACCGCGGCAGACACATTTCGCGCGGCACACTCGAATGCGCGCTGTTTGCCTTGCAGCATGGCTGTTCCATGAATATCGCCGGCGGTACGCACCACGCTTTTGCCGATCGCGGCGAGGGATTTTGTTGTTTCAACGATCAGGCCGTAGCCGCTAATTATTTGTTACACAAACAATTGGCATCCAAAATACTCATCATCGACCTCGACGTGCACCAGGGAAACGGCACCGCTTCCATTTTCCGGAATGAGCCGCGGGTATTCACGTTTTCCATGCACGGCGAACGCAACTATCCCCTGCGCAAGGAACGTTCCGACCTCGATATCGGCCTGCCCGACGGGATCACGGATACGCCTTACCTTCAAATCCTGAGCGAAACATTGCCGCGCCTGTACGACGAGGTGCAACCCGATTTTGTGTTTTACCAAAGCGGCGTGGATATTCTGGAGTCCGACAAACTCGGCAGGCTGGCAGTGACCCGGAACGGCTGCAAGGAGCGGGACCGGTTCGTATTCAACTTTTGTAAAACACGGCATTTGCCGGTTGTCGCCAGCATGGGCGGCGGCTATTCCACCCGCATTTCCGACATCGTGGAGGCGCATGCAAACACCTTCCGTGTAGCCCAGGAGATTTTTTTCTGAAAAGAAGGTAGAAAATTGTTTTAAATATCTGGAAAGAAGGCGTATCTTTGCAACCCGAAATCAAACAGATTATTTTTTTCATTAAACACAAGGAGAATATCCATGCTCATCGTTGAA
>JAKQJD010000064.1 GCA_029561355.1 Bacteroidota bacterium
CCAGTAGTTAAAATGATTCATGTGCCTTTCGCTGATGTTTTCCGGCGCCGTGGGCAGGCGGGCAGCGGGTCCCTTGGCGTCGGGTCTTCGGTCCAGGGTGCCGTCGTCATTGATGGTGACGCCGTTGATGAACATCATGCCGGCTTTTTCCTCGATATTCATTTGAGCCAACAAGTCGGAAACCCGGGCTTCCACAGGTTGTTTCGGGTCTTCATACACGTCAAGCCGACCGTTTTTATTCAGGTCCCGGAACGTTCCACCCTTTGGAGGAACCGGAAAATCGGGAACAGAATACGCGCCGATACCTGCAATCGCGGCCGCGATCAGCACAGGCAGGGAAAAGATTTTCATGGTAATATGCTTTATAGATTGAATAATGCCGGTCGGCAAATATAGCAAGAGGATTGAAAGCGCTGTAAAAGGATTGTGGAATGTGGTTTGTATGGGGCCCTTTTGTGGAGTTCGGATACGCTTCCCGTAGGAATAATGGCAACGCGGATTACGCGGATTTTTGCGGATTGACGCGGATTTTTAATGGCCTGACGGCCACTTTGATTGAATTTTAGACTGTGTATTTATGATAGCCATGATTACATCTGATGTTAATCATGGCTATCATAAATATCATACTAAAATCACAGTCTAAATAGTGGCCGCAAGGCCATTGAAAATCCGCGTTAATCCGCCAAATCCGCGTCGTCCGCGTTGCCATTATTCCTGCGGGCGGCGTAGCCGAACTTAACAAAGCACCCGCTTTTACATATTTTTCCGGTCCTTTTTGACTTGAACCGCCTTCGACCAGGAGCCTGTGTTCTTATCAAAACGTGTAGCCATGGTTACCAGCGGCAATTTCCAGTCTTCGATGGCAGTACCGGTCGTGTTCAGATGGCTGGTCAGGTAATATAGCCGTTGCGTAGCCGGCCCGAACGGGGCGGTAATGAACCGCTGTTGCAGGTAATAAGGCGGAATAGACTGGTAATACATGGTGACCTGCACCGACAAGCCGGCCGGGTTGAACGGTGCGGGCAGACTGATCTGGTATTGCAAATGGTCCTTGCCGGGGAAGTCGGGTCCCTGGTCCTTGTAATCGGGGTCGTTGGTGACCAGCGGATCGGTGGCTTCCATAAACTGGAGCATCACCTGTCCCTGGCTCTTGAAGACCTCCGAATCCCGCCAGCCTTTGGGCAGCAGGCGGTTGTCCTTGATGTCGTGCACGCGGTGGATAAAACTGGTGGTAAAATCGTAGTCGGCATTCTGCACCAGTTCTTCATAAATCTGTACCTGATCCTGTCTGGTAATGACCTGATAATGAGGCTGGTAGGTGTTTCTGTCCGGTAGAAATTCCGTTTTAAGCGGTTCGCCGGCGCCGTTTACGATCACCCCGGCTTCGTTGGTGCGGCCCGATGACCAAACTATTCTGCCCTGTCCGTCGAGTACCAGCAGTTCGAGAAACGCCCTTCTGAATGCCACGCCGCTGGGGAAGCGGTGCCCGGTTTTGTTTTGCAGCGTCACGTCCACAGTAAGTTGGCTGCCTTGCAGTGGTTTTACCTGAACGTCCATATCGACGGTAGCCTTTTCCGCCTGCCGCACCATGTTCTGTATGGCCAGCGCGTTGCCGTTTTTGGCCGACGTCATGTAGTCCTGTTTGGCGACGCCGAGAATGTCGGGAAACTGGTTGAACATTTCCAGCATGAACACATTCAGGCCGACGTGTTCGTGGCGCTTGTAATTGCCGCGCGTAGGGATATCGATGTCGAAATCTTCTGCCCGGTTTTCTACTTCCGGATAGCCGGGATCCTGAATAGTGGCGATTTTGGTGGTCAACTGGTTGATATTGATCTTTCCGTCCAGGCTTTCAAATCCGCCGGGCATGTGGCAATCCTGGCAACTTTTAAAACCGTCGTTCGGGTTACCGTTTTTGTCGGTGCTCGCGAACAGGCTGTTCTGCCATTCCAGAAAGGTTTCCTGCTCGATGGTATGCGCGTAGGGCTGCAGCGCCGGATTGGATTCGGAAGCCGTCAGCACCGGAAATTCGTCCTTTTTCATGCCGATATTCGGCAGGTTGATGGTGTGGCAAACGCCGCACATCTGCGCCTGCGCCATAAAGGCATTGTACTTGGGCGTGATACCGAGCGCGTTTTCCATCGGCAAAACCTTCACGTCGGCGAAAGGGCCGCCGATTTCTGTGGGCGGACTGGTGTTGGGGCGGCCGGTCGTGTTGTGGAACAGGAAATAGGCCAGTTCCTTCGGTGTAGTACTGGTGATCCAGTTGGGCTGCGCAGGCCGCCAGGCATTCACCGCTTGCTCATCGGGGGCGATCATATGGTGGCAGGTCATACAACTGATGCCTTCGCGGGCCAGTTCGCCGTATTTGTGGTATTGGTAGTTATCCGGTTTGGGTGTTTTAGCGGAAAGCAATTCCGTCAGGTACACGTAATCGACCTTGAAAAGCGGGTCGAGGGTTTTATCCGTTTTGGCGTCGATGGTCAACTGCCGCTGGCCCATGGAGCCGTGGCAACTCAGGCAGGTATTGGTCACCTGTTCCTGGTTTTCTTTTAAAGTCCCTTTCAACAGGCCGCCCTTTTGCGCGTCTCTTTCCAGGAAAACCATTTCACTTTCCAGTTGGGAATAAAAAATCGGATCCCGTCCGGCGAGGCCCATCGGCGACCAGCGCCATTCGCCGTATTCCGACACGTTGTATCCGTCGCCGTAATTCGGGCCGGTTTGCAGGAACATGGTAACGTCGTACGGACTGCCGCCCAGGCCGCCGTGACAGCCTGTGCAATTGTCGGAAGTGATGAACTGCTCTACTTTTTGCCCCGGTACCACGTGGTCGGCAAACTGGGAAGGGAAGGCTTTTATATTTCCCGGCACCATAGCACCCGGCATAGGCGGAAACATTTTGGTAAATACGGGATTGACTTCCGGCTTGGATTTCGTATCCATGGCATTGGCGACCGGATCGGCCGGCGGCAGGTGAAAACGCATAAATTCTGCCCATTCCGGTTCATTCTGGATGGCGAAAGGCCGGAGCGGAGCGGGCAGTTCGAAGAAATGCTGCACGGCGGAATCGCGCAGGCATTCCTGATTTTGAGTGAGGATACTGAGCGGGTAATTTTCAAAATACGCCTGGTTGCGCCAGGAGTTATCCGACCGGAAAGTCAAGAGGTTTTCGCCCGGTAAGAAACCTTTTATATTTCTCAAGGCACTGAATGTCAGTTCTTTATCGGCAGAAGCATGGCAGCGGATGCAGGTTTGCCCAAAACCGGCGCCGGGCATACTTTTGTAATCGTCGAGTTGTCCGGCAATGGCTTCTTCGATGGTTTGCAGTTTCCCGTTTACCATCGCCGGCGCGCCGGGGCCTGCCCAGAACCAGCCGTCGTGTGATTCGTCACCTGTTTTTACCATCACTGTCCAGGCGGTAATCAGGCGGCTGAGCAGTTTTTCGTACACCGCTTCGTTTTTGCATTCGGCGGCTTCATTCTGCTCGATCAGTTGTTGCAGTTCCGTGTAAATGTTGGCCGGCGGCATATACATTTCCTTCACGATCATAGCGCCTTCGGGCACAGCGCCCGTGCGCGGCGCCTTGGGTGTGGCTTTGCCCGATTGTTTCCCTTCCTGCCAGTAGTCGGGGTCGCCGGTGAGCCAGTACATCATGCTCGGGGAGTAATAAATGCGGACAGCCGGGTGCACGCCGTAATAGGTTTCTTCGATCCACGGACCGGTATCCCGCACTTTTTTGTCCACGCACCAGTTGAGATCGACGTATTTGCGGCGGAGGATAAAGTCGTACAGCACCTTTTCATAGTCCTGTAAATAAAGGTCCTTCGGTACGGGAATGGTGTGCTCTTTGCCGTTTTTGCAGTCCATATTTTCCTCGTCGGGTACGGGAATGGGCAGTTGCGCGTGTGCGCTTTCGAAGGTAGAGGCGGCCTTGCTTTTTGATTTTGCAGGCATTACCAGGGCAAAAAAGCGGGGGATTTCATTGGCATTGGCGCCCAACAACACAGTTGTCAGAATGGCCATGCATACATAAAGTGCAGGTGTTTTCATGTTGGTTTAGATCGTATTTACAATGGCTCTAATGTAAATATGGGGGACTCAAACCAACAAATAAATGTGCATTTTTTTCTATTTGTAATTCAAGTTGCGAAATTGAAACAAGCGGTTTTACCACCTATGCCTGGCAAATTGATCTTCTGTTTTCCTGATTCTGAAATGAAGTGCTGTTGGCGGGGACACACAACAGCGGCCCAAGCGTTTGTTCTTTCACTTTTGCAGTCTAAAATAATATTTGGGAAAAAAGAAAGGCGGTAATTTATCCAGTCATTCAAAAACTTGATAAACCACCGCCTTTTCTAATTTGCAACAGGCAAAATGAAGAGCAGAAATGTGTGGGCTACGCATCTCACCTTTCACTTCTCACCTCTCACTTCTAATCAGAGTGTTACCTCATACGTCTGACCATTGATCGTCAGCGTGCCTTTGTTGTCGCAGGCGCCGTCGCCGTAATTCACGCCGACTTCCAGGCCGTTGATATTCAGCAGGCCGGTGCCTTCGCTCACCCAGAAGCAGTTGTTGGCTTTGGTCAGCGGGTTTTGGATGGTCCAGTCGACCGTTTCACCGTTGGTCAGCACGGTTTGAATGCTTCCTGTAATTTCATACACGTCGTCGTTCCAGTCCCACCAGGAGGCATGGCCGCCGATCTGGGTAAATGTTTCCGTGGCATCGTAATCCAGCGTAAACCCTTGAGCGTCAGCGGCTTTGATGTCTTCAGCCAGGATCGTGTAAATACCGGCGTTCTGGGTGCTCACGTTTTTCAGGGTAAACCTGCCCGACAGGGAAGCGCCGTCTTCTTTGTAATTGTCATACAGGATGGATACCTGCGTATTGGCTTCCCAGATTTTGTCGACCGTGACGATCACTTTGCCGGATTTGAATTTGCCGTCGCTGTCGGTGCAGCCGGTTCCGTAGTCGACTGTGATCGTTTTCGGGAAAGTGGTCGCATCTGCCGGGAAAATGGTGACGGCGCTGCAACGTTCTTCCGTGCTCTGGTTCACCAGGCCGTTGGCTTTTTCAGCCCCGTGCAGGGCGATACCGAAGGATGAACTGATCAGTTGCTGGCTGCGGAGCGCTTTTGCGGAAGTTTCCACAGCGGCAGGGTCTGAAGTGGCAGGTTCGTCTTTTTTACAGGCATTGATGGCGGTGAGGGTGATAACGGCCAGTAATAAAAGGCGTACGCTCATGTGCTTTTTCATAATCGGAATTGATGTTGGTGTTAAAAAAAATGTGATGATAGTTGGGTGTGGGTTTGTTGAGGGGTTGAGGGGTTGAGATGTTGAGGGGGCTGCTCATGGAATCTTCCAAAGAACTGTGCCGGGTAAATTGCACCGCAAAGATGCCGGCGATGTGCGGGAGCGAAAACAGTTGCGTGGTTTCTGGAAAACGCTCGGTGAAGTACTTGTATTTTTCTTTTGCAGTGTTTAACTGATGCAAGTACGTACGTTCGGCCATCAGGAGCATATACTCTTCAAAAAGGCGGCGGCCGGCCGTGTTCCATGCCGGGCTTTCCGCATACAGCGTTGGTAAGAAGGATGAATGGTTCACGGATAAATCGGTTCGTTATGAAGTAATGTATCCGGCAGACGGTAGCCGTACAGGCAGGGTTACACCGGTATCCGTTTTACTTTTGTTAAAAAAAATGGGGTTTTTGAAAGGGTTTTAACAATAAAACGGGTACTTTTCGCAGGATATTTATCATTTCTGTCCCTCCCGGGTGTAATCCCGCCTGCTGGAATAAACGATTGGCAAAGACCTGGTAAAAGGATTGTTGGCCTGAACTTTGATACAGGAACCTCTTGGCTAGATTTTACGCTAATTGGTTGATAGTCAATTATTCGGACAAGATATAGTGCAGTTGAAAAACACATTCTACATTTGCTGCGAACTCAAGCGGTTTTAAATACGCTTTAGGGAAAAACAGACCGAACCTTACCGGAAATCAATACATCACATGGCTGATTCGAACGCTTTTCTACAATCCATCGTCAAAGACGCACAAACGCTGTGTCTGGAGAAATTTAACCTCGCAAAAACATCGCTCGGCCCCAACAACGGCGATGTGAAAAGCCTGAAAAAGGACCTGGACCGTATTTTCAGTACCATGGCAAAACCGGGATTCTGGACCAATACCATCGATACGGACGGGACGATCATTGTCGTTCAGGTCATTTCCCTGGGCGGCGCGGACACTACCAAAGCGGACGTTGTCGTACTGAAAATCCGGAATGTCCTGCAATCCATCGAGACGAATATTCTTACGCCTGTAATGACAACCCCGCTCAATACGAACGGTAAGGTCCCCTCGGATATGAATGTACAGGTGCTCAATGCCTTGCGGATTACACGCCAGCAAATAGGTATCCGGCTACAGGGTTTCGCGCAGGCCAACCAGGATCTGACGCAGGATCCGGACTATAGAACCCGGCAGGCGCGCCAAGACCAACTGGTGGCCACTTACCGCGAAAAACTGCTCAACAACGGGATAGCCAGTAAATTGACGGACGTAAATGTCATTAAACGAAACGGCAACCTGATAGCGGCTTCCGCTACGAAAACGGCATTTTTCAGTGCGTATGACACGCTCAGTAATTTTATCCAACTTAAAGTCGGCGCCGTATGAGTTTGTTTGGTGTTTTGTTTTTAGTGTCTGGTAATGACGGTTTCTTTCTAAGCACTAAAAACCAAATACCAAACACTCCCATGTTTATCTCCTTGATTTCCAATTCAAAAGCATGCTAAAATCATATTTTGTCCTGATATTTTGCTGCCTGTCATTTCTGCTGCCGGCGCAAAACCTGCTGGAAGACAGCCGGAATCTGCTCGATGCTTTTCATGCGATGAAGGATTCTTCCGCTTCCGTAACACAACGCGAAGCGGCGGCTCAAAAAGCACTTCTGATTCTTTATTTGTACGACCAGCCCACACAAATGGCCCCGCCCGAACATGTGGATGCGGTGTGGCTGACTCGGCGCATTAAAAGGAATCCGTTGTTGCAGGGTTTTATCAATGCGGAAGAGGACAGCCTGTTTCGTTCGCTTGCCCCGCTGGATGCCCGGGAAACGCCGTTCTGGAAAAAAATCCAGTCGCCGGAGCGCTTCAAGATCAGTTCGCTGATGTACAGCGACGAGGCTGTTTCTCCTGCCAAATACCTGTCGATCCGCCAGTCGATGCAAAATTCCCAGGCGCCGCCGCTTCAAAATTCGACGGCACTGCGGGTAGCGGCCGACAAAGTGCAATCGCCGCCGTCGATCAATGCCCTGCACACGGACGCGATCATCAAAGGTCTGTTCGAATTCATTCTGGAAAGGGCGCAACAGGAAGTAGCCGTTTCGTTTTTTGAAAACCTGCTCGACAAAAAAATTCCGCAGGTCGGTTACCTGTTCCCCAATGTCCGCACGCAATACACGAATCCGGGTATTACCTATTCCCAGTCTTTTCTGGAAGGTTTGCGGGAGGCGTTTTACCTGGACCTGAAAAACCTGAACTTAACGTTGCCGGAACTGCTGCTCAAGGACGAGTATTTCGGCGCACTACAGCAGGACCCGATTTTTTATAACCTGCTGACGGTATATTCTATTTTCGGGCTGGCCCACGACGCTCCCTTGTCGGAAGTGTTTCCCGTGGTGCACCGCGATTTGTACGATAGTTATAATACGGCCGGCCAGAACCTGAACGAAGCATTGGCGGTGTCGGCCGATTCGTCGACGGCGTACCAGAAAATGGTCCAAACGGTTACGCAGTTTACCACGCAGTTGAAAGAGGTTTATACCGATCTGGACGAGGCGGAAACGCAAATCGAAGCCGGGATTACCATCCTGCAGCAAAACAACGCTGATGCGCCGCCGCCGCCCGACCGCCGGCAATTTCTGGCCAATCCGCTGTATTCGTACGACGTTCTGATTGGAAATGTGGATACCAGCGCCGGATTTAACATCAACTTTTTGCCCCAGTTCCTGCGTGGTTCGCTGGATTCTGCAACGCTGGCGGAAAACAATACCTTCGGATTTTACGATAAATTCTTCGATAAACCCCGCTCCGCCCAAAGCTGGCGAGTAGCGGGCCTGGAACTCACCCGCAACCTCGACGGTACCTGGTACAACGATCTCGGCATCACCGAAATCCTGCGCCGCTGGCAGGCCGATCTGTCTGCCTACGATATGGCGGTAGAGTCCTGGCGCACTACTTTCGACACCCTGAGCCTGGAACAGCAGATCGCGCAAACCGATATGGAAAGACAGGCCTTGCAGCAGGTGGTGATCGACTTGCGCACGTACTGGTCGGATAAAACGCAAAAGAGCGATCTCCAGCCGCTGATCGTCCTGGAATCCATTGCAGGCGATTTTACGGAAATCGATTTCGGTGGATATGAGCCCGACCAGGTGCTGTCACTCCGCCGCGACAAACTGTTTCAAATCGAAAAACGCCTTATTCAGTGGGAGCAGCGTATTTCGGACGGCCGCTCGTTCCTTGCCATCGGCAGTCCGCTCAAAAAATACCTGCTGCGCAATGAAAACATCCGTCCTGCCGACAAAATAAAAAGCAAGGTCGCCGGCCTGGAAGACGTGCTGGCGCAATTGCGCGAGGATATCCGAAATCTGGATAATCAGGATGCCCCCCGGCTCACCAAAGCCTGGACAAACACGCGGCCTATGTTGCAGATCACCGAATTCATGTCGCATATGCTGTATGCGGTGCAAGGTCCGAAAGGACTCATGCCGCTCTCGGAACTGGACACCGCGCTGAACGATCCCGAACTGCGGCAACTTGCACTGGGTTTGCTGCAGCAAAGGTTGAGCAAGGTGAAA
>JAKQJD010000067.1 GCA_029561355.1 Bacteroidota bacterium
CGATATAACGGCGGCTGCCGGGTACGGATTCGAGGCCCGTCCAGGTGCCCGGGTTTTTGGTTTTGAGGCCAAGTTTTTTCAGAAATTCTTTCGGTTGCATTTGTCTAAGACGTTTGGCTGATAAAAAGCGGCGCAAAGGTAGGGAAACGGGCGCGGAATTCAGTATGTGCGAGTGTGTAGCAAAAACCAACCTCAAAGATTATGATTTAGTGACCACCCGGCTTTGGGCTCCTTTCAAGTCATCGGACGACTCTGAGTCATCCGATGACTTGAAAGGAGCCCAAAGCCGGGTGGTCACTAAATCATATTAAGATTAAAGTTCAACAAATTTCCGTTAAAATTTTCCCGATTCCCTGTTTCCATTAACCATCCTCAACAAAATGTAAACGGCTGAAAAGCCTGCATCAACATAGTAGTAAACGACTTCGGAACAACAAAAAAGCAGCCGGCAGACTTCCTTTAACTCACAATTGTTAAAATTGTAATGTGTATATTTTGCCAGCCTCTTTCAGAATACCTTTGAAATACCGAACCTTGTTGCGAAAACGCTTCGATAGCACATCGATTCCGGTCGTCAGGAGTTTTACCGACGACCGGAAGGACGTGCTACCGACAAAATACTAAACCGTATGAATATGAAACGAATCGGCCTCCTTCTGTTTATAGCCCTCGGCTATATCCAACTTTCGGCCCAGCAGATCACGTCAAAATTCACTTCCCGCGAGCGCGGCTGGTGGACGTTCGGCATCGACGGCGGCCTGGCGTACCAGAGCGCCGACGTGCGCACCACCTTCAACGGCTGGGGCGCCGGGCTCACGCTCGGTAAAAACCTGCTGTACCGCCCCGGTGGCGCATTTTCCTTCGATGTAAGAGGCCGGGGATTGTTCACCCGCAGTTACGGACTCGATTTCAAGCCGTCCTACGGTCTTCAGCGAAACGACGCCCTGAATGGCAACTATTCCTCCGAACTCGATTACCTGCAGGATGAAAGCGCACCGAACGACTCGTCGTTCGTGTACCAGAATTACCGCCATTCCATGGGCGAACTGGGCCTTGAAGGCGTGCTCACATTCAACCGCCTGCGCGAACGGACGGGCGTTGTGCTGTCGCTTTTCGGTGGCATCGGGCTCGATTTTTACAGCACCAAAACCGACCAACTGGCCGGTAACGAACCGTATAACTACTTGTCTGTCAATTCCTCCAATTCCAAAAACATCATTCTCGCCGATCTGAAAGACCTGCGCGACGGCACCTACGAAAGTCCCGCCGACGGATTCACGGAGCAGTCGCTCAAAGCCGGACTGATGCCCGGCGCCGGTATCGAACTCGGTTACCAGGTAGGGCCGCATTTTGTTATCGGCATCGGCCACAAAATTACGTTCAGCCGTACCGACATACTCGATGGTCAGCGGTGGACCAACAGCAACGCGCCCACCGGCAACAACGACTGGCAGCACTATACCAACCTGCATTTTCGCTGGGATATCGGTCGGGCCGAACCCAAAGTAGCGGCGCCGCGCATCGAGATCATCAACCCCGGCTCCAGCCCGTACGTGACCAGCTCTTCCAATGAAAACCTGCGCGCCCGCATCCAGAATGTATATGCCTACAGCGATGTGCAGTGCTATCTCAATGGCAGCAATCAGCCATTTACTTTTGAAAAAGGCCGCCTTTCCGCCGATCTGCGCCTCCGCCCCGGCCGCAATGAAGCGCGTATCGTAGCTACCAATCCGGCCGGCCGCGACGAAAAAACAGTTGTCCTCGTACTGGAAGACCGTTACACGCCACCGCCGCCGCCATACACACCGCCTCCGGTGACGCCTCCTCCACCGCCGGTGATGCCGAGGCCGGAAGTGCGCATCGTAGAGCCTTCCCGATCGCCATATACGACCGACCGCGACAACGTGCGCCTGCTGGCACAGATCAGAAACGTGACGGACCAGCGCGACCTGCGCCTGTTCGTCAACGGCTCCGACGCGCGTTTTACCCTGGCGGAAGGACTGGAAGCCAGTGTACGCCTCCGTGAAGGCCGCAACACGATCCGGGTGGAAGCGAATACCAGCGGGGGCCGCGCTTCCGATGAAATTGAAGTGGTGTATCAACGGTATACGGCTCCGCCACCCCCGCCGCCGTCCGGCCCGCAGGGCAAGCGCCCGGTGGTGCGCATCACACAGCCGCGCAACAATACCGAAACGACGACCGTGTCGAACTATACCCTGAAAGCCACGGTGGAAGAAGTAGACAACCGCGACGACATTACCGTTTATTTCAACGGAAATGTGCTGCGTAACGTCAGTTTCGACGTACGGTCTCACGCGCTGTCGGCCGACCTGAACCTGATCACCGGCAACAACAGCGTCACCATCCGGGCGCGCAACCGCTACGGCGATGGCGAGGCATCCGCTTCGATCATCAAAAACGTAGTGCAGCAAAAACCGGAAGTTACCATTACCGAACCGCGTGAAGGCGCTTCGTTCCGGCAGCCTGCCACGACGTTTAAAGCCACCACACGGTTCGTGACCTCGCGAAACGACATTACGCTGGAATTGAACCGCCGTACCGTGCCGTTCAATTTTGATGCGAACACCGGCGCAGTGACGGCCGACCTCACATTGCAGGAAGGCAAAAACAGTGTTGCCATTTCGGTGAAAAACAGTGCCGGCAGCGCCCAGGCAACTGCCCAGGTAAATTACCTCGCACCAAAACCGCCGAAAGTGAACATCACCGAACCGGCTAACAATTCGGAAACCCGCACGGCACAAGGGCAGCTGACGGCGGGTCTGGTAAACGTCGACAACAAAAACGACGTAACCGTTCAGGTGAACGGCGCTTCGGTGCTTTTCAGTTTCGATCCGAAACGCAAAATCATCAGCGCCAGGGTCAATTACGTGGAAGGAAACAACACGATTCGGGTGAGCGCTAAAACCGATGCGGGTTCAGACGAGGCTTCCGTCCTGGTGCGTTTTATAAAAGCCCAGCCGCCGGTTGTAACCATCCTCAATCCGAAAGGAACCCGTAACATTACCGACAAGCCGGCCTTCACGCTGACCGCCAAGGTTACCAATGTTTTCAGTGATAAAAACGTGCAGGTTACCCTGAACGGCACGTCAGTCACCGGATTTACCCTCGACAAAGGTGGAAACCTGTCGGCAGGCGTGACCCTGAAAAACGGGAAAAATACCTTTGTGGTAAAAGCGACAACCCCCGACGGAACAGCTGAAGCCACGGCAAGCATCCAGCTGGAAGTGCCGGCGGTAGTAATAGTGGATCCCAAACCGGTACTCGAATTTGTTACGCCGAAACGTAGTGGCGTGACGATGGCAGAGGTTGCTTTCAATATGAAAGCCACCGCCAAAAACCTGACCGACAAATCGCAGATCAGACTGAAACTGAACGGCCAGGAAATCCGGAACTTCGATTTCAGCGTTCGAGCCGCCGCTGTTACAGCAGCCCTGACGCTGAAAGAAGGCAAAAATATCATCCTGCTGGAAGCCACCAATAAAGGCGGTTCGGCTACTGCCCAAACGGAAATTATTTACAAACCCGCAGCGCCGTCCGTGCCCAAACCGGAAGTTGTCATCGAATCGGCTTCCCAGCCCACCGTCAGCCCGTTCAACCCGAACGAAGGCCGCAGCGCTGTAGTGGCCAATGTGCGGTACATCGACGCGAAGGAGCAGATTCTTGTGAAAGTGAACGGTGCGGCTGTGACCGATTTCACGTTCAATGCGGCGACGGCGAAAGTGACCTGGGTTTCGGTTTTGAAGAGAGGCGACAACCCCGTTGAAATAACCGTGACGAATGCCGGAGGCTCGGCAACGGCGACCCGGAACGTTAAGTTCGAGTGAGGTTATTAGTTATCGGTTATTAGTTATTAGGGGTGGGTAAGGGACCATCTGTACAAATGCCTGGCTGCTCGATTGCGCGGCCAGGCATAATTTTATACAGGTTTGGCTGCACCATCGAGTAACCAGGCATTATATATACAGGCCTGGCCGCACAATCGAGTAGCTAGGCATTTGTACAGATGGTCCCTTACCCACCCTGATAACTAATAACCGATAACTAATAACCAATTACAAAAAAACACTATGGTATGGTAATTGATTCAGGTATACCGAACAACACTGTTTCAATCCATGCGCCGCCTCAACGTCCTGGTCGCCGACGACCACCCCATCTTTGCAGAAGGTCTGCAAGCCGTTTTATCCCGTTCCGATGGCGGAAAATTTGCCTATCACATACAAGGCATCGCCCGTACGGGTCTGCAAATTTCGGATTGGCTGCGCTTTGGCAGTACGGATCTGTTGCTGCTCGACCTGAATTTACCTGAAACAGACAGCCTTAAAATGTTGCCGACCGTAAAAAAAGCGTCGGCCCAGACCCGTGTGCTGATCATGACCCTGTTTGATGACCCGCGTATGGTAAAAGCGGCATTTAAAGCAGGCGCCGACGGGTATATGCTTAAATCGGGTACACAAGCGGAATTGCTGGAGGCCATCGAAGAAGTGGTGCAGGGGCACACCTACCTTGGGAAAGGTATTGCGCTGGACAAGGCATATTCCGGAATTCAGGATTCCAGCAACGGTCTGCCCGACAAACAATTTGCCGGAAAATACGGATTGACCCGCCGCGAAATCGAGATCATGCAACATATCGGCAGGGCGCTCAGCAACAAGGAAATTGCCGATCAACTCTTTATAAGCGACCAAACCGTGAGTGTGCACCGCAAAAATATAATGCGGAAATTACGGGTAAACAGCACTGCCAGCCTGATAAAAATCGCCTTCGAACACCACCTCGTGTAAGAATTTTAACATCCTTAACATTAAATTACCCCTCAAATGGTATGCCTTCTGAAAAGATCGGCATTGTTTTTGAAATGTTTAGGAATGCTGGTTAAGTGGTCTTTTATGCCTCCATTCGTTTGTAGGATTATGGAAGGAAACCTAACTTTGCAACTGCGCTATCCCCAAACTGATGAAGCGCTTCTTACTTCAAATATAATTTTCACAAACAGTTTTAATTAATCTCATGAGAAAAGCAAATTCTACTTTCTCTTCTATGGTACTGGGGTTGTTGGCTACTTTGGTTGTGACTTTCACAGCCACAGTAAACGTCAATGCTCAGTGTACACTTATTTGTAATGACTTGGTGAATGTATCGCTCGCCGAGGATTGCTCGTTGACCCTGCTTCCGGATATGATCCTGGAAGGAGGCGGTTGCCCAAACGGCATTTTGGTCGTTGAAGTTGACCGCGTTGCGCCGTTTGGTAACGGCCCATGGGTAACTGGTGTACTTACTTCCGCCGACCTGAACAAAACGTTCGCAGTGCGCGTAAGAAACACGGCTACTCCAAACGGCAACACCTGCTGGGGTATGATCCATGTAGAAGACAAACTCGCTCCGACGATTCTGTGCGCTGATATCACTATCAGCTGCGCTATTACGGAATACAGCCCGAGCGACCTGGAAGACCTGGGCTTCGCACAGGCTTATCCGGATGCCAGCGATAACTGCTATACGCCTACGCTGTCGTTCACGGACCAGTTCTTCGATCTCCCTTGCGGAAGCCAGGGTGACCTGAGCGCCCGTGCAGTACGTACGTGGACTGCTGTTGACGGCAGCGGCAATTCCGCTACCTGCCAGCAGGACATCTACTTCGAACGTCGCCATCCTGATGACGTCGATTTCCCGGAAGATGTGACCATCTACTGCGACGAATCGTATCCGGTTGATGCTGATGGCCACCCGTCTTCTTCCCTGACCGGTGCTCCTTACATCCTTGATTTCGGTGTGAACGTTCCGATTTTCCCGAACAACTCTTTCTGCGAAATCAATGCTACCTACACGGACCAACTGATCACCGTATGCGAAGGCACCCGTAAATACCTCCGTACCTGGACGGTATACGACTGGTGTATCCCTACCGGCGCCGGCAATCCGCTGTACCACATTCAGCTGATCAAAATCCTGGACGACCAGGGTCCTGAAATTGCTTGCCCAAGCGACATGGTGGCTTCCACGAATCCGAACCAGTGCTGCGCTACGGTAAACCTGCCAGACGTGATCATCGACGACAACTGCTCGCGCATCAGCAGCATCAGCGCAATGGTGGTTGCTTACGACCAGTATCTGCCTGATCAGGTGATCGGTACTTACAATATCACCGGCAACACCCTGTCTACTTTCCCGGGCAATAACTTCTGGGATCGCGACACACTGGGCCGCTACGGCACTACGCCTTGCCTGCCTATCGGTACGCACACTGTTATTTACATGGCACAGGATGCTTGCGGTAACACCAGCTCCTGCTCCTTCCAACTGACGGTTCTGGACGATATCGCTCCAGTGGCTACCTGCACACAGTTCACGACGGTTGCTATCGGCACGGATGACCCGACTGACTGCTACGTACCAAGCGCCAACTGCGAATTCGCAGGTGTTACCTGGGTTCCGGCTTCAGCTTTCGATCAGGGCTCGCACGATAACTGCAACGGTGTTGAATTCACCATCCGCCGTATGCCTGAAGGTGACGGTACCTACAGCGACTGCATCGACGGACTTTCTCCGCTGTGCGACGGCTACGAATACAACGTTGCTACTACTGAAAACGACTCGATCAAATTTTACTGCTGCGAAGTAGGAACTACCCAAACGGTAATCCTGCGCGTTTATCAGGTTGACATCAACGGCAACCGCGACTACTACCGCAACGACGACGGCAGCCCGCTGACCGATCCGGACGGTGTTATTCAGTACATCTACAACGAATGTATGATCAACGTAGAAGTACAGGACAAAATCAAACCGACTTGCCAGCCACCTGCGCACGTAACGGTTAACTGCGAAAACTTCGATCCTACGCTCTGGGCTTACGGCTACCCGATCATTTCGGACAACTGCTGCCTGGACCAAACGCCTCCAACGAGCGCTAACCCACAAGGTCAGACCGGTATTCCTGCCGGTACAACCGCTGTCCCGAACGTTTGTGGTGCTACTCAAAAAACGTACTACAACAACTTCCTGAACGCGAACTTTGACACTACCTGCAACCGCGGTATCATCATCCGTCGCTTCACGGCATGGGATTGCCAGGGCTTCTCGAGCAGCTGCACACAACGTGTAACGGTTACCAATAACCAGGCTTACACGGTTCAGTTCCCTGCCGACAAACTGGTTAACTGCGTTACCGCTCCTGACTTCGGCAAACCGATCATCACCAACGATGAAGGTTGCGAACTGGTTGGAACGGCATACAACGACGTGGTATTCACGGTTGTACCGGATGCCTGCTACAAAATCGAACGTACCTGGACGATCATCAACTGGTGCACGTACCTGCCCGACAATCCTTGCACGGCAATCACCCGCAACGCGGTGAACCCTGTAACTGGTCTGGCTCCATCCAAAACGGTGAACGTTACGGCTGAGAACTGCATCACGTACAAACAGATCATCAAAGTAATCGACCAGACTCCTCCAACAGTTGCTTGCCAGGATATCGACACTTGCGACCTCTCGACGAACAATGTTCGTTACTGGAACGACGGTCTGAACTGGTGGGATAACGGCACGATGCAGCACGACCTGTGCGAGAAAGAAACGGAAATCGCAGT
The DNA here is from genome assembly GCA_029561355.1 of Bacteroidota bacterium. Classification (GTDB taxonomy): domain Bacteria; phylum Bacteroidota; class Bacteroidia; order Chitinophagales; family Saprospiraceae; genus M3007. The sequence goes on from JAKQJD010000067.1 coordinate 7,617, forward strand.
AACCGCTACGGACTTCTGCGACACCCTGTCTCCAACCGGTGGTCTGCGTTTCCGCTACCTGCTGTTCCTGGATCTGGACGGCGACGGCATCATGGAAACAGTAGTTTCCAGCGCTGACCTTGCAACCCGCCCATTGGGCCAGGTTCTGTATGGCAACGCAACCACTCCGCTGTACCACGGTGGTACGCCATGGTTCTTTGACAACAC
>JAKQJD010000078.1 GCA_029561355.1 Bacteroidota bacterium
TAGTTTGAGGCGAAGGCGAGAAAAATTTGTTCCGGTTTAGGCAAAATTTGCAGCCGTAGCCGGATACCTACGGCGAAAATTTTAACGACAAGCGAAACAAAATTTTCCGCATGTAGCCCAAATCTAAATTCCCGAACACGCACTAAGCCGTTTTAGTAAAATAAGTATCTCCTGTCCCGGGTCTTTCGTTGCAGAAAGGCCCGGGATATTTTTTTTCCGGCAAGGCCGGCCATCGCGCGCTCCGAACTTTTTAGGGCAAAAAGGGTTGTGTGGTTTTGGCCTGGCTCACCTTGCCAAATTTTCAGAGCAACATTTCAACCCGCTCTCCACTTTACACCGCTTTATCACCGGCAGCAGCGCATGAAAGATAAAAACTACAGAAGGGCACAGCGGGAAGCCTTTCAAAATGGAACCATGGCTAAAAAAACGGACAAAAAAGGTTTTTTCGAACAATTCGGATCGCTGGGCAATGTGCCCAGGTTTTTCAAAATGATCTGGGCTGTGAGCCCCAAACTAACGGTCTGGAATGTTCTGCTCCGCCTGGTACAATCCGCCGTGCCCTTGCTGACCCTGTACGTAGGCAAGGAAATTGTCGACGAGGTCGTAGCAATGATCCAGCAGCACCAGCAAGGCCAACTGGCAGTCGATCAATGGCGGCATTTCGACATTTGGTTCTGGGTAGGCCTCGAATTGGTTCTCGCTGTCTTGAGCAATCTGCTGGGCCGCGCTATTGTGCTGACCGACAGCCTGTTGGGCGATCTGGTGAACAACGATTCCTCCGTGCGGATCATCCGCCATGCAGCCACGCTCGACCTGTATCAGTTTGAAGACGCTAATTTTTACGATAAACTGGAACGCGCCCGTACCCAAACCTCCGGCCGCACCGCATTGATGAGTATGGTCCTGAGCCAGGCGCAGGACCTGATCACGGTGTTGTTCCTCGGCGCCGGTTTGGTAGCCTTCAATCCATGGCTCCTGCTGATCCTGGTCATCGCCGTTATTCCCTCTTTCATAGGGGAAAGCAAATTCAACCAGGAATCCTACTCGCTTTCGCGTTCGTGGACGCCCGAGCGCCGCGAAATCGATTACCTGCGCTATATCGGCGCCAGCAACGAAACCGCCAAGGAGATCAAGATTTTCGGTCTCGAGAACTTCATTGCCGATCGTTTTAAGGTCATTTCCGATAAATATTTCCTGGCGAATCAAAAACTGGCCCTGAAACGCGCAGCCTGGGGAAGCCTGTTCAGCACGCTGGGAACGGTGAGTTATTATGCGGCGTACGTATTCGTCATCTGGCAAACGATTATGGCTATCATCACTTTAGGTACACTAACTTTTCTGGCAGGTGCGTTCAGCCGTTTGCAGGGATTGTTGCAGGGGATCGTCAGCCGTTTCAGCCGCATCGCGGAAACCTCGTTGTACCTCCAGGATTTGTTTGATTTTCTCGAACTGAAACCGCTGGCTATAAGCCACACCGGCGGCCGGAAAGTGCCGCGCCCGATGCGCCAGGGATTCGTTTTTGAAAACGTGGGGTTCCGCTACCCGGAAACGGACGTGTGGGCTTTAAGAAACCTCAGTTTTACCCTGAACCCAGGTGAAAAACTCGCCCTGGTAGGGGAGAACGGCGCCGGAAAAACCACTCTCGTGAAGCTGCTGGCGCACTTATACGAACCTTCCGAAGGCCGTATCCTGCTCGACGGAATAGACTTGTGCGAATACGATCCGGAAGACCTGCGCCGCGAAATCGGTATTATTTTCCAGGATTACGTGCGGTTTATGTTCACCGCTTCTGAAAACATCGCCATCGGAAATATCGATGAGAAGGGCAACCGGCCCCGCATCGAGGATTCCGCACATAAAAGCCTGGCGGACACCGTGGTGGAATCCCTGCCCAAAAAATACGAGCAAATGCTCGGCAAACGATTCACCGGCGGCGTCGACCTCAGCGGCGGACAATGGCAAAAAGTGGCGCTCGCACGCGCTTACATGCGCGAGGCGCAACTCATCATTCTCGATGAACCCACCGCTTCGCTCGATGCGCGTGCCGAACACGAAGTGTTCCTGCGTTTTGCCGAACTCATGAAAGGCAAAGCGGCGGTGCTGATTTCCCACCGCTTCAGTACCGTGCGCATGGCCGACCGGATTTTATTTCTTGAAAACGGCGAGTTACTCGAACTGGGCAGCCATGAGGAATTGCTGGCGCAGGGCGGGAAATATGCGGAGTTGTTCCGCTTGCAGGCGAAGGGTTATGTATAGTTATTGGTTATCGGTTATTGGTTATTAGTGTGTTTCAGGCTGAAATGAGAAAAGTGCGAGAATTGTTTTTTCTTTAATTGAAAGGCCTAATGCATTGATAATCATATGCTAATGGGAAAGCGATGCACCCTCATTACTTTTCATCAGCCTGAAACACACTAATAACTAATAACCGATAACTAATAACCTTCCCTATCTTTGCGCCTTCTTCGCAAATACCTCTTTTTCCATGTCTATTTCCACTATGCGGGTACGTTCCGCACTCATTTCCGTTTATTCCAAAGACGGCCTCGAACCTCTTATCCGCCGCCTGCACGCCCTTGGCGTCCAATTGTACAGCACCGGCGGCACCCAGTCCTACATCCAGAAACTCGACATTCCGGTAACGGCCGTCGAAACACTGACGGGATACCCCAGCATCCTCGACGGACGCGTAAAAACCCTGCACCCTGCCGTATTTGGCGGCCTGCTGGCGCGTCGTGAGCCGGAGCACCTGGCACAACTGAAAGAATACAACATTCCTGAAATCGACTGCGTCATCGTCGACCTGTATCCATTTGAAGATACCGTTGCCAAAACGCACGATGAAAAAGAAATCATTGAAAAAATCGACATTGGCGGCGTTTCACTGATTCGCGCTGCCGCTAAAAACTGGCAGGACGTTGCCGTGGTGGCCAGCAAGGAAGAATACAAACTTTTCCTCGATATGCTGGAAAACCAGGAAGGCCAACTGACTTCCGACGACCGCCGCGAACTGGCGCGCCGGGCATTTAAAGTAACCTCCAACTACGACATCGCCATTTTTAACTGGTTCAATGAAGGTACTACGGATATCGCTTTCAAATACTCCATCCACCGTTCCGACATCCTGCGTTACGGGGAAAATCCGCACCAGAGCGGCGTGTTTTTCGGCGACTTTGACAAGGTTTTCGATAAACTGAACGGCAAAGCCATTTCCTACAACAACCTCGTCGATATCGACGCGGCCGTGCAACTCATGCGCGAATTCCAGGTCGGCAAACCCTGTTTCGCCATCCTGAAACACACCAATGCCTGCGGCATCGCCCGCCGCCACACCCTGCTGGAAGCCTGGCAGGCAGCGCTGGCCTGCGATTCCACTTCGGCATTCGGCGGTATATTTATCTGCAACACCACCGTCGATCTGGAAACTGCCCGGGAAATCAACAAACTGTTCTACGAGGTGTTGATCGCGCCCGATTTCGCGCCCGATGCAATGGAACTGCTCAAAAAGAAAGAAGCGCGTATCTTACTGAAAATCAAATCGTTCGATAGCCAGAAACGCTCTTTCCGCAGCCTCCTAAACGGGGTAGTGGAACAGGACACCGACCTCAAAACGGAAACGGAAGCCGACCTGAAACCGGTCACCGAACGTATACCGACACCGAAAGAAGTCGGCGAACTGATTTTCGCCGCCAAATGCGCCAAACACCTCAAATCCAACGCTATCGCACTGGTGAAAGAACGACAGTTGATCGGCATGGGCTGCGGACAACCGAGCCGCGTCGATGCACTGCGCCAGGCCATCGCCAAAGCGAAATCGTTCGGGTT
>JAKQJD010000553.1 GCA_029561355.1 Bacteroidota bacterium
TGAGTGGCCGAACGGTAAGGCTGCACCACCAGGTCGGCTGCCGAAAAAAACACGCGTACCTGATCGGCCGGAATAAAATCCATGTGTAAATGCAGGCGGTCTGCCAGTCCATGCCGGTCTATGATCTGCTGATAAAAAGCCCAGTCTTCATAACATTCGCCTGCCACCAGCGCATGTACGCCGGGTGTTTCTGCCAGCGCTTCCAGCAACAGATCCAGGCCTTTGTATTTGCGGATAAACCCGAAAAAGAGCACCAGTTTTACGTCTTCCGGAATATGCAGTTGCTCGCGGGCATCGGTTTTTTTCATCGAGGAGCCGTAATTGTCGTACACCGGATGCGGGGCAAAACGGACGGATTTCTTTTGGTCGAACGAACGTATTTCCTCCTGCACGGACTGCGACATAGCCACAAAATCGTCGCAGGCGCCCACGAAATATTTCGCGAACGGCCGGTCGCCGAAACGTTTTTCATGCGGAACGATGTTGTCCACCAATGCGGTGACAATCAGTTTTTTACGTGAAAAAAAACGGGCCATACGCAGCACCGTTCCCAGGCAGGGGCCCATGAAAGGCAACCAGAAACGCACGATCACGTGGTCGGGTTGTTCATTGGCAATACTCCTGCCCGACTGAATCCAGTTCAGCGGATTGACGGCATTGATGCAGGTTTTGATGTGCAGTCCCTCCGGCGGCGGATCGTCGGTGAATTGCGTTTTTCCCGGAAATAAAAACGCCGGATACTGCAACGAAAACGAATAGATCACAACTTCGTGGCCCATTTCCTGCAAGGCTTGCGCAAGACGCTCGGATGATGCGGCGATGCCACCCCGCAAGGGATGCGCCGGAGAAACGATGACGATTTTTTTTATGCTGGACACAAGACGAAATTGAACCGTAAAGGTAATTCCAGATAGCGTATCCGTTACCAGTTATCGGGTATTTCAATTGTTTTACATGTCCTTTACATCGTTTTACATTCTAAAAACCTCGTGCATGGAACGTACCGGTACTTTTGGTGCATTGATTCACTTAACTCTACATCCATGCGCATTTTCGCTTTTTTGATCGTTTGCCTGTCCCTGGCGGCCTATGGGGCACAGAAAACCAGTTCCGCCCCCACTGCTGTGTGTGCCGCCGAAGTACCGGTACCAGCCACAAACATCTTTTTTCAATCCGCCGACGGTGGTAAAACCTGGCAGGATCTGAGCAGGGGATTGCCTGAAAAACTGGATGTAAACTGTGTTTTTTCGCAGGATGGTGAGGTGTTTTTAGGTACCAACAACGGCTGCGTATACCACAGCCGCGATCTGAAGAAGGGTATTTGGAATCTGGAAGTGGTCGGTGGGGCTTTCCCCGATCTGAGCGATTTTTCCGAAGACAAAAACATGGTCACAGGTATTTTTTCCGGCCGTTCCGGTCTGTATGCCTGCGTTTATAAAGGCGGTTTATTCAGAAGAATACCCGCCACGGGAGATTGGCAGCCGATGCAACTGCCGCTGAACGAAAACATCATCAATACCGTGGCAGAAGATGCGCAGGGAAATATTTTTGTCGGCTGCCAGAACGGTGTTTTCAAATCCGGCGACGACGGTAAAACCTGGAAACACGTTTTTGATGAAAGTTGGGTCAGCGAACTTATTGTAGTAAACGGCATACTGGTAGGCAGTGGAGTACAAGGGCTGCTGCGCTCGACTGACGATGGCGAACACTGGACTTGCACCCTGCCCGATAAA
>JAKQJD010000102.1 GCA_029561355.1 Bacteroidota bacterium
GTTTCCTTGTAGGCTGCCTGGTGGCTGCAATTGTTCCACACGTAGTAGGTACGTTCCTTGCCGTCCTTTATGCCTTTAATGCGGCAGCCGATGCTGGTAAACCCGGTGTAGTTTTCACCCAGTTCTTCCGGCGCAGGCAGCACTGCTTTCAGGAATTCGAGTGGAATGATATCCATACCTTTAAACTTGACAGGTTCGATGCCGGCCATACCGATGTTTTGAATCACGCGCAGGTGTGTGAGGTATTCCTGGCCGAAAGTCATCCAGAAACGAGCGCGGCGGAGCGTCGGGAAGTTTTTTACCAGACTTTCCAGTTCTTCGTGGTAAATCAGGTAGGAGCGTTTCGGGCCGATTTCCGGATAGTCGATGTCTTTCCAGATTTCGTGCGGCTCGGTTTCGATCCACTGGCCGTTTTCCCAGTATTTGCCGCGCTGCGTTACCTCGCGGATATTGATTTCCGGGTTGAAATTGGTGGCGAATGCTTTGCCGTGGTTGCCGGCATTGGCATCGATGATGTCCAGTTCGTGGATTTCATCGAAATAGTGTTTGGCGGCATAGGCTGTAAACACGCTGGTCACGCCGGGGTCGAAACCGCAACCCAGCAATGCCTGAATACCTTTTTCGCGGAAACGGTCCTGATAGGCCCATTGCCAGGAGTATTCGAATTTGGCTTCGTCTTTCGGTTCGTAGTTGGCGGTGTCCATGTAGTTCACACCCGTTTCCAGGCAGGCATCCATGATAGGCAGGTCCTGGTAAGGAAGCGCAACGTTGATTACGAGGCTTGGCTGGAACTTCCGGATCAGCGCCACCGTTTCAGCCACGTTGTCGGCATCCACGCGGGCGGTTTCTATTTTTTTACCGCCATAAGCGGCGTGAATGGCGTCTGCGATGGCCTCGCATTTAGACACCGTGCGGGAAGCAAGCATGATGTCGCCGAACACATCGCGGTGCTGGGCGCATTTGTAGGCAACAACACGGCCTACGCCGCCTGCGCCGATAATGAGGACTTTTGACATGGTTCGTTTTGTACTTAACAGTTATCTGTTATTCGTTATTGGTTATTCTTTATTGGTTGTCAGAACAGGCATTAGAGCATGTTGAGTTTTTCATGCTGAGGCGAAAACAGAAAAATTTTATTTCAGGCAAGGCAAATTTTGCAGTCGGATGCGGGCAATCCGGCGAAAAATTTAACGAAGACTGAAATAAAATTTTTCGTTTGCAGCCCGGCAATGAAAAACTCAACATGCTCTTAGGATTACCTGACTTGAAAAAGCGGACAAAAGTAGGGAGAAAAATACGTGCTCATTCAGGAAAATGGCGTGCGAACCTTACTTTCGCATTCATGAATCCTTGAAAGTACATAAACAGTATTGCTTTCTAATCGTTTTCAATCCCTCCACAAGATTATTCAACCTCTAATCGGAACATTTTCGTTTGAGCCCGAAATCGCTGCCCATTTTTAACAACATCTCGTTCAACCCGACGAACATCGAGGAATACCTGCCCATGCAGGCGCTCCACACGATGGTATTCGACCATTTTTGTGAAGACGGGTGGACCTATTGGGCAGACCTCCTGTTCCGGCGCAACTATTGGGAATGGCGTGGACAACCCTGCCGGGTAATCCTGTTGCGCATCCGCCTGAAAGACTTTCAATTCAGCAAAAGCCAGCGCAAATGCCTGCGCCGCAACGAAGATTTACTGCTTTTCAAACACCCGATCCGTATTTTACCGGTGCACGAATGGTTGTTCGAGCGCCATGCGCGGCGCTTTTCGCACAACCGCCCGATGAGCATTTACGGCTTTTTCAGCGCTTTTAGCAGCATTATGCCCTGCTATGGCGTGCAGTTCGACGTGCTGAACCCGCAACGGCAACTGGTGGCCAGCAGTTTTTTTCACATTGGCAAAAAAAGTGTGGCAGGCAACTACTGCATCCACGAACCCGACGAGTGGAAACGTGGTCTGGGCACGTATACCATGCTGAAAGAAATAGAATTTGCCATCGAACAGGGCCGCGAATACTACTACCCTGGGTTCGTATACGACGTGCCGAGCGAGTTCGATTACAAACTGAATTTCAACAACCTGGAATATTTCGACTGGTGGGGCAACTGGTACCCCATCGACCGGATGCCCGTGCGCGACTGGCGGGTGGAATACGAAATAGACGAGCAGTTGACAGCGGAGGAAATTGCGGAGTATGAGGCACAAAAAAACAACCCGCCTTACCAGGAGTAGGGCGGGTGTCTTTGGCTGTTAGTGGTGATTAGCCGTAATTGAGTTTCTTTACCAACTTCGCACTGAAGGCTTCGCACTGTTTTCAGACTTCGCACTGTCGACTTCGCACTTCGCACTTTACTGACAGGAACCTCCTGTCAGTAAATAAGCCTTCGGGCCTGTTTTTTTCACTTGCATTTGGTAGGTCAGGCTGAGGCTTTCCAGTACTTTTTCGATCGGCTGATTGGTCAGCGGTGCAGTGTGTGTACAATCCTGAAGGTCGGTATTGGTGAGCGTTAATTGAACGCCGTAATAGGTTTCGAGGTCGCTTATAACTTTATGCATAGGGGTACGGATAAATTCCAGCCCGCCGGTTTGCCATGATAATTCGTTGAATGTGAGCACGTTTTCGGTAGTGACCTGACGTTTCACCTTGTTCAGCACCGCCTTTTTACCAGCCGTCAGCACCACACTTTTGCTGTTGTCGTCCGGGGAAAAGCGCACCTTGCCATTGCGAACGGTAACAGCCGTTTCCTGCGCGTTCTGCCGAACATTAAAGGCGGTACCGAGTACTTCCACGCCGCTTTTTCCGTCTTCGAGGGTAATGTGAAACACTTTGGACGCATCGTGCGCCACTTCGAAATAGGCTTCACCACGAAGTTGGACGGGGCGGTTTTGACCGGTAAATGCGGCAGGGTATTCAATTTGAGCGCCCGAGCGAAGCCAGACATGCGTACCGTCGGGCAAAGTCACCTCTTTCATATCGCCCTCGCTGGAAACGATGACCTGATCGGGAGTATTGGTAAAGTCGGCGAAATGCTGAAAACCCCATATGCCCGCAATCAGTATGGCCACAGCAGCGGCAACCCGCAGCAATTGCTGCCGGAAACTTACTACCCGCATCGTAGGCGATTCCGCCCGGATACGCGCCTGCACCTGCCCGAAAGCGGCGTCCAGATCCGTTTCAAATTTCTTTTCGTATCCTTCACTCTTTTCCCAGGCCGCGCGCAGGTCGGCGGCCAGCAGGGCATGATCGGCAGACTGGGCTATCCAGTCGCTCAACGCAGCCTTTTCCGCCGGACTTATTTCGCCGGTCAGGTCTTTGTGAAGCAATACGATGTAATCGTTGTCTTGCATAAAAATGATTCTTCAGTAAGGGACTGATCTGAACAATAGACATTGCCGGAGTGCTTAGCCCCTATGTCCCCACCAGTAATTTAGCAACCAAATGACAACCGGCGACAAATCGCGGCTGCGCAGCATCACTTCCCGCAGCAGTTTCATGGCTTTTGTGATCTGATTTTCGATGGTTTTTACGGAAATATCGAGTTGAGCGGCAATTTCGCGGTGCGACATCTGTTCGAAGCGGCTGAGCGAAAAAACCAGCCTGCATTTTTCCGGAAGCAGGTCGATAGCGCGGTGCAGGGCCGCTTCCAGGCTTTCCTGTTTTTCCAGTTGCCGTATATCCGCCTGAGAAGTATCGGGAGAAACCGTCCAGTCGTCGTTGTCCTGCAGCTGTACTTTTCGTTGAGATTTTAGGTGATTGAGCGCGCGGTTGACGGCTGCCCGGCGCAGATAGGCCTGCAGGGACGTGTGAATGTCTAGTTCGGCGCGTTTGCGCCACAGTTCTACGAACACCTCCTGTACGAGATCCTGGCAGGTATCCTCGTCGGGAATAATACGGTAAACATTCCCGAGCAGCGCATGGTAATAACGGTCGAAAATCTGCCGCAATGCGGCTTCATCGCCCTGATTCAAGGCTGCCAGTAACATTTGTTCGGTAGGGCTATGCCCGGAAGATGCCATCCTTCTGCTGATTTGCGCGACCCCGCATGTTAATTTTTGATGAAAAAATTTTTATTCTGCAAAGGTGAAAATTTTTGTCTTCATTCAGAACCTTTCTTGCCAATTAAAAACTTTTGAAAAACATGATTCTTCAAAACGTTGAAAACCGGGGTCAACACACCCCTCCCCACGCCACTCCGGCAAATATTTTATGCCCCCGGTCGTAGGGGATTTCAGGAGTTGTTCTGTCATATATCCGGAAAAGAGACCGACACTAAACACAACTACTGAACTCGTACTGAACATGGACGCAAAACTTGTACACTCTATCCTGGAAACCAGCCCGTTATTTGCCGTTTTGAATACGGAAGAACGTATTTTATTACAACAAAATGCTTCTGTTATTGCCTATTCCAAACACCAGGTACTGTACAAACCCGGCCAAATGGCCACCAAAGTTTACTTCCTGCTGAAAGGGATTGTAAAAATAGCAGTACACGCGGAGAAGAAAGACATTATCAAATACGTCGTGCGGGAAGGAAATTTCTTCGGAGAATCCTGCCTAACCGGCGATAACCAGCGCCGCGATTTTGCTTATGCGATGGATGAATACGTGCAGGTGCTGGAAATGGACGTGAATATGGTGCTGAATGTAATGCGCAACAATTTTGCGTTCGCTCAGTCGCTGCTTCATTTCCTCGGCGAACGCCTTCGCTACACCGAAAACCAGTTGGAAAATGTGGTGCTGAAGGATTCGAAAAGCAGAATTATGGAATATCTGCATCAAATGGGTATCGAGCAGGGCCGCCGCGTAGGTTTCGAAACACTGGTGAAACACAATATGACCCACCAGGACATCGCCGACCTCACCGGCACAAGCCGCCAGATGGTGACGGCCGTGCTGAACCAACTCAAACGCTCCAACGTATTGTATTTCAACCGGAAAAAAATTCTTTTCCGCGATCTGAATGCACTCCCGATGGCCGTTTAACCAAGCAATTATAAAGAGCCTAACCAGTATTACCCTTAATTCCGGTTAACAGTTTAACTTCATACGATAGAATGGGTTTTGTTCAAGCGGCGTGCAAAGGCACGCCGCTTTTTTTTCGTACATATCATACGCTTGTACCGGTTTTCTGGCATTATTATAGTGCACGGCTCTCTGAAGATTGTATAATTCAGTAAAATGTGGCAATTTCGCTGCGGGGTTGTTGAGTTGTTGAAATTGTTGAGTTGTTGAGGCTGTTGAGATGCATTACTCAACAATCTCAACCCCTCAACAATCTCAACCCTCAACAATCTCAACAACTCAACACACAACTACTTCTACATATGACAAAACGCCTACACTTCTTACTTCTGCTCTGCTTTTTTGCTTCCCATTTATTCGCCCAGCAACCCGAAACAGCCATTACCACGCCACCCACACAGCCTGTGCGAGCCATGGCCGAATGGGAGGAACTACAGGGCCTCGTTATTACCTGGCGCGATTTTCCGAACATTCTGAAAGAAATTGTACGGGCCGCACGGGAGGAATGCCACGTAACCATTTGCTGCAACAGCCAGAACACCGTGAATTCGGCTACCAATACGCTGGTTGCCGCAGGTGTCGACCTCAGTTCAAACGTAGAGTTTGTGGTGATACCCAACAATTCCCTTTGGGTACGCGACTACGGTCCGAACTGCGTGTACGCCAATAAAGTAGATTCGCTTTATTTCGTCGACTGGAGATACAACCGCCCCAACCGGCCACAGGACGATGTTTTGCCCATCGCTTTGGCAGAACACATGGGTATTCCGCTTTACGCCACTACCCTCGCCCCCAACGATCTGGTAAATACGGGTGGCAATTTTATGTCCGATGGAATGGGTACGGCGTTCGCTTCCGAACTGATCCTGAGCGAAAACGAACCTGGCAATATTTATGGCGTCACGGCCAAAACGGAAGCGCAGATCAACCAGATCTTCTCCGATTACATGGGCATCGACCGTTACATCAAAATGGAAAAACTGCCCTACGACGGCATCCACCACATCGATATGCACATGAAACTGCTCGATGAAGAGACGCTACTCGTGGGCCAGTACCCCGAAGGAGTGGCCGACGGACCGCAGATCGAAGCCAATATCCAGTACGTACTCAATAACTATCAGTCCTCCTTCGGTACACCCTATAAGGTTATTCGTGTTCCGATGCCGCCCGAATTCGGGAGCTACCCGGATGAAGGAGCGGATTATCGCACCTATGCGAATGCAACTTTTATCAATAAAACGGTGATACTTCCTTTATATGAAGAGGAGTACGACACTACGGCGCTGCGTATCTGGCAGGAATCGTTGCCAGGCTATAACATTGTGGGTATCAATTGCGACGAGATGATCTACCAGAAAGGCGCCCTGCACTGCATCACGAAGGAAATCGGCGTTGATGATCCCCTGCGCATCGTGCACAAGCCGGTGGACCTGGTATTCGTGGGTCCGCTCGATCCCTGGTCCTGCCCGATCCTGGCGGAAGTGGAACACCGCTCCGGCATAGCCTCGGTAACGCTTCACTACCGCCGCGAAACAGAAACGGAATGGCAGACTGTGGCGCTCACGCAGGTGTCGAACGCCGATTCGCTGGATTTCTGGTCGGGTGAAATACCTTTACAACTTGACTATTTCGGTAAAATGCAGTACTTCCTCGACGCGGAGGCCAACAGCGGTAAAGCCATTACACGCCCGATGCCCGGTGCGGACGGCCCCTGGGATTTCCCGATTATTCTGGACATATCTGCCACAGACGATCTGCCGCAAGCCACCTTGCTCGATATTTATCCCAATCCCGCACATGCTATCACCGTTATTCCTGTTTCGGTAACGAAGCGCACCAGCGGCAGCATCCGGGTTTTTAATGCGCTGGGGCAGGAAATAAGCACCGTTTACGGAGGGGAATTCCCAGCCGGCCAAACCAATTACTTCCTCGATGCCACGCGATACGCACCCGGCACTTATTTTGTTCAGTTGCAAACCAGCGGAAGTTCCGTGTTGAAAAAACTATTGGTGCGCTGATCTGTTTGGAAAAGAGCAAGCGAAAAGGGCAGACATCCTGTACCATCCGCGCTTTGCTCTTTTCCAAATGTTAAAGACCTTCAAAAAATTTTATTTTCCTGAATGGCCTTCTACTCCCGCCAAAACAAAATTAAATGAAAGCCGTTTAAAACGTCGCTTCCTGTAAATTTTTGTATCCTTTTACAGAAGCCTCCGTCTATTAATGAAAAAAAATTGACGGTAACAGGTGAAAAAACATAACTTTGCGGCCTGAAAAATCGACCCCGGCCGGAATTTGACAAAAATTTACCCGGTCGGCACCACAGGAATTGCTTTTTCACAGCCTTTTTTACTCGTATCCACCCAGTACATAGCACCATCTCACAATGAGGCAACTAAAAATTACGAAGTCCATTACCAACCGGGAGAGCCAATCGCTTGAGAAGTATCTTCAGGAAATTGGTAAAGTGGATCTTCTCACCCCCGAAGAAGAAGTAGACCTCGCGAAACGGATCAAACAAGGCGACCAGGTAGCCCTGGAAAAACTGACGAAAGCCAATCTTCGCTTCGTTGTTTCCGTTGCAAAACAATATCAGAATCAAGGACTTAGCCTTTCTGACCTGATCAACGAGGGCAACCTCGGCCTGATCAAGGCTGCCCAGCGCTTCGACGAAACGCGCGGTTTTAAATTTATCTCCTACGCCGTTTGGTGGATCCGCCAAAGCATCCTGCAGGCTCTGGCCGAACAGAGCCGTATCGTGCGCCTGCCGCTGAACAAAGTAGGATCGCTGAACAAGATCAACAAAGCGTTCTCCGAACTCGAACAAACGTTCGAACGCGAACCAAGCCCGGAAGAACTCGCCGAACTGCTCGAAATCACCACCGACGAAGTGGAAACGACCCTCGGCGTGGCTGCCCGCCACGTATCGATGGACGCTCCTTTCGTAGAAGGTGAAGACAACTCGCTGCTCGACGTACTGGAAAATAACTCCATGCCGGGTACCGATACGCACCTGGAATATGCCGATTCGCTGCGCCGCGAGATCGAACGCTCCCTGGGCACTCTGACAGACCGCCAGTGCGACGTGATCAAACTGTATTTCGGTATCGGTGTCGAACACCCCATGTCGCTTGAAGATATCGGCGACAAGTTCGGCCTGACCCGCGAACGCGTACGCCAGATCAAAGACAAGGCGATCAATAAACTGCGCGCTACCAGCCGCAGCAAATTGCTGAAAACGTACCTGGGCTCCTAAATTCTTAGGAAACCGCTTTTTATACGATCCCGAATTTTTCCGGCAAGGAGGAATTCGGGATTTTTTTTGTTTTTTATTTAACCACAAGGGGCACGAAGGGTTTTCACAAGGTGCACCAGGCAAATACAAGCACTTTCCTTGGCCGCTATTGGCTGAAAAACTTATTACATTCAACCATTTACACTTTTCGGAGTTCGATATTCGATATTCGTTATTCGATATTTTTAACACCGAACACCGAATATCGAACTCCGAACCGAATGTCACCTTTGGCGGGGACACCAACAACGGCCAAAAGGTGCACGAGGGGCTGCATTTGCTTTGTGCACCTTGTGAAAACCCTTTGTGCACCTTGTGGTTAAATAAAAACATCCTGTTCCCATCCTTCTGCCCGTATGAAACGATCCTTACATTTCTTTCCGGTTACCTTACTCTTTTACATAACATCCGGACACGCCGCTGCCCAATCCGACACCCTCGCCCCTACCCTGCTCCGGCCGGTTGAAGTAACAGCCACGCGTTTCAGCACCAATGATCTACAGGCTACCTACGGCCTCAGCACCCTGAACAAAATACAACTCCAGGCGGGGCAACAACAACTCAGCCCGGCAGAGTTTCTGGCCATGGTTCCGGGTGTGTTTTTTATGAATGCCGATAATTTCTCGCAGGATCTTCGGGTTTCTATCCGCGGTGTCGGCGCAAGGTCGGCATTCGGCATCCGCGGCGTAAAGATCATGGTCGACGAACTACCGGAAACCACACCCGACGGACAGGGACAAATCGACAACCTCGATCCCGGGCATCTGGAACGCCTGGAAGTGATTCGCGGTCCTGCCTCCGGCTTGTATGGCAATTCCTCGGGCGGCGTACTCAGTTTCCGCACCGAAGAAGCGCCCGAACAGCCTTTTTTGCAAATCGGCACCCGGGTCGGCTCTTTCGGTTTCCAGCAATACCAGTTAAAAACGGGCGGCCGCCATAAAGCCTGGCAATACATCGCCAACGTGACGCACGTGCGCACCGACGGTTTCCGCGAGCAAAGCCGCATGCGCAATACCCTGGCCAACCTGAAAATTCGCCGCCAGATCAATGAAGGGAATTCGCTCACCCTTTTGGCCAATTTTGCCGGCAGCCCGGTCGCGGAAGACGCCGGCGCACTCACCAAAATCCAGGCCGACACCTTACCCACACAGGCCCGCGATGTGAACAAACAGTACAACGCCGGCGAATCGGTGTACCAGGGTCGACTCGGACTGCTTTCCGAAAGCCGATTGTCGGCCCACAGCCGCCTGAAAGCGCGCATCTTCCATACGATCCGCGATTTTGACAACAACCTGGCCTTCAATGCCGACGGTGTGGTCACGTTCCGGCGCAATTTTTCAGGCGCCGGCGCGGGTTACTTGCTGGATATAAAGCCGGGGCGGGTTGCCTGGCAACTGCACGCTGGTTTCGACCTCGAACGCCAGGCCGACTTGCGCAAGCGATACGCCAACTTGAATGGCGAACGTGGCGCTTTGAGTTTCGAACAACTGGAAATTTATCAGAATGCAGGGCTTTTCGTGCTTAATCAGTTGCAGTTGAGTTCGAAATGGGCGCTCACCGCCAACACCCGCCTCGACCTGATCGGAGTAAAAGCGAACGATCATTTTCTGGAAAACGGCGACGATTCGGGCAGTTTTCAGCGGCAGAACGTGAGTCCGGTACTGGGCATCCGGTATTCGCCTTCCGCATCAGCCAACCTGTACGCCAACTTCTCCACGGCTTTCGATATGCCTGCCCTGAGCGAACTGAGCGCCAATCCCGACGGTGGCGGCGGCCTCAACAAAGGGCTTTTGCCGCAGCGCACAGTCGGCGGCGAAGCGGGGTTCAAGGGTATTTTCCGGAACAGGTTTCGTTACGAAGCGGCATTCTTTTACGCACAAACACAAAACGAACTAGTACCGTACGAATTACCAAATTCACCCGGCCGCACCTTTTACCGCAACAGCGGCCGCACGGAGCGCAAGGGTATGGAAATGAGCGTGGTGTGGCTACCCGGCGCAGGTTTTCAGTTTTCGGCAAATTACACGCTCGCTGCATACCGCTACGTCAATTACACCTCCGGCGCGAATACTTTTGATGGAAAACGGATTCCCGGGCTACCCGAGCAAACCGGGGCTTTCGAACTGCGCTACACGCACCGGAAAGGGCCCTTTGCCTTTTTCAATGCCCGGTATGTGGGGCTGCTATATGCCGACGATGCGAATAATACCGGAATTCCGGCTTTCTGGTTGTTGAATGTGCGGGGCGGGTGGCCGTTTCAGGTCGGGAATGTGCTGATCGAACCGAGTGTGGGGTTGAACAACCTGGCCGATACGGCTTATTTCGGGAATGTGCGCATCAATGCGGCGGGAGCAAGGTATTACGAGCCGGCTGCAGGGTTTGGGTGGTATGCGGGGATGAAATTGAGGTTTTAGGTACCGCCGAACCCCAGTTCGGCGACGCGTGATGTACGTACCGCCGAACCCCAGTTCGGCGCACTACGCGTCGCCGAACTGGGGTTCGGCGGTACGTCAAAACTGCGCGTCGTAATAATTCTTCCGGTACGGGATTTTCAGGAAATCCAGCGAACCCGGTTTCACATTGATATAGAAAGAATACGTGCCGCGCGTCGGCTGCCAGCTCAGGCTGAGTTGCCAGCAGTGCAAGTCGCGGGTGATGCCGATATCGGGATACACCAGGCTTTTGCTCGGGAAGTCGTAACTGATGTTGTTGATGTCGAACGACCACTTGGACGTGAGTTGAATGCTGCCCGCCACGCCGAT
>JAKQJD010000556.1 GCA_029561355.1 Bacteroidota bacterium
AGTCCGCCTGATGGCCAACCCCGCACAAGGCCGGCGCATTCAGCCATCCAAAGGGGTGCACGCGGTCCTGCCCCTTCAGGTACTGGGCGGTAAGGATGCCCTGCTGATACCCAAAACCAGGGACGGGCGGGTGGTTTTTGCGGTGCCGTTTGAAGGTGCTCTGCTGCTCGGCACTACGGATGATCCTGTTCTGCGGCCGGATTTAGAGCCTGTACTGGAAGCAGAGGAGGTGGATTTTTTACTGGAAACGCTTCAACGCTTTCTGGATCAACCCATACACTCTTCCGTTGTAACGGCAGGTTTCGGTGGTTTCAGACCGCTGTTGGCTGCGGCCGACCCTAACCACAGCAATATCAAAACCAAAACGCTCCTGCGCGATCATGAGGTGGAATACGACCCGGTTTCAGGTTTGTACAGTCTGCTCGGCGGCAAATGGACTACTTACCGGCTCATGGCTAAAGATGCCGTAGATGCCGTGTGCCGGCAAATGAAAAACGTTACACCCTGCAAAACGGATACCACTCCCCTTGTGGGTGCAAAGGGCTGGAATCCCGATCTGGCAATACGATTGCAGGATAAATACGGGTTTGACACGGATATATGCCTGCACTTAAGTATGAAATACGGGACAAGGGCGGAACAGGTTGCTTCGCTGGCCCAGGAGCGGACGGACCTGGCGGATCGTATTTTACTGGAATATCCTGCCATTCGTGCGGAAGTGGTGTATTCGGTTCGGGAAGAAATGACCTGCACTGTACGCGATTTTTTAGCGCGGCGTATCCGGCTGGAGATCACAGACTGGAGCCAGGCAAGGCAGGCAACGCCGGTTGTAGCAGGATTGATCGGTGCAGAACTGGGATGGACGGAAGACAAGATACGGCAGCAGGCCACGGAATACCAGGCGTTGCTGGACGATTTCAAAATGCATTCCCATCACTAACGTTTGACAAACAGGTAGTTAGGGTTTTTCATTACCAATTCAAGCCCTTTCCGGCGTTTCAATTCACGTGCCAGCCGCACACTGCCGTATTTCCAGAAATCGGCGGAATCGTCGAGCAGTAAAAATCCGCCCGGCACAAGGTGCTTCAGCGCATGCTCCACATCGCGGGAGGCCTGTTCGTACGAGTGGTCGCCATCTACATACACAAATGCGAGCGGCCCTCCGAGGGTAACCGGCGCATGAAAAACGTCCGTGAGCATACGTTTTTCATGCCAGGCATCGAAAAAAGCGTCCGAAGTAAGGTGAAAAGCATGCGGCAAAAACCCCTTGCTGAACAATTGCGTGTTGCGCATAAAACTTTCCCGTATGAAGTTGGTGTACGCCTCCCGGGTTACGTGTGCGCATCCTTCAAAATATTCCAAGTATTCGGGATCCTCCTTCCTGCTCACGTCGTGATATCCATCGTATACCCATGGATCGCAACAAAAAAAGAGCCGGGTTTCCGCTTGATGTTTGCGCAAAAGCCAGGAAATAACGTTGGCAGACAGGCCTGCAAAGGAACCTATTTCGAGCACTGCCCCTGTCTCCGGCAGCCTGCGCAGCGCATAGTTGAAAGCATACACATTTCCGGGGTGCAACATACCCGCTCCTCCTACCGAGCCCTGCAAGCGGGTGATGTAGTCGTCCTGCAACGTTTTAAAAGGATGCAGCCGAAGCAAGAGTTTGCGGTAGAGAGACATGAGAAACGGAAGAAAAGATGTAGGTCAGCGCATTTGATTGCGCAGGGTTATTCCACCGGCACCTACCAGGGCGCCTGCAACAATCATCAACGGGTTTTGCAAAATGAAACCCGCAGCGCAGGCAGCCACACCCGAGTAACTGTTGAACAGGGAAACGGCCGCAGGGAAATTTTTATGGCTGTCAGGCAACGCAAGTGCAACACCAAGGGCCAGCGCAAGCAGCGTAAAAATAAAGAAATACCGGTATGCTTCAGGCGCCACCGGATCCGAAGCGAATAAAAGGCCCGCCAGCAATATGAGCAATGAAAAGGCCAGGTACACGTATCGCCACTTTCGAACAACTAACAATTTATCCGGAATCAGGCGCTTCGTCATTCCCGCCCAGACCGTCAGCGAACCCGCAAACGCAACCGTTCCGGCCACGGCAGTAGCGCACATTGCCAGCCCACCCGCGAAGCCCTGTCCTTCCGGATGTGCATAAAACTGGGCGAAGGCAACCAATAAAGCCGCCAGCCCCGCGCCTCCATTGAGCAAGGCCAGAGCGGGAAGCGGAGATGTTGGGTCCGTATTTTTTACCAGCCAGAGTCCGCCGGCAGTTCCTGCCAGCAGTCCGAAAAGTATGTAATCGAATCGTGCGACATGCATGTCCATCAGGGTAACCAGCACTGCAGCAGCCATACCGGCCCCGGAAATGAGATTGCCGCGCTGTGCGGACTCCGGATTTCCCATCAGTTTGAAACCAAGCAGAAAAGTAATGGCCGACAGGACGTAAACGATATGGATCAGTGCGCTTAGTTCCATATCTATTTGTCTTCGTTTTTCCGGAAAATGGAGAGCAGGCGGTCTGTCAGCACGTATCCACCAACGGCATTGGCCACGGCCAGCGCTACTGCAATACCGCCGATTCCGGCAGCCAGGTCATTGTGACCGACTTTTTCGGCCAACCCGGCCGTGAGGATCGCACCCAGCACAATGATGCCTGAAACGGCATTTGTTCCGGAAAGCAGCGGCAAACGTACTGCTGCGGGTGTTTTGGCAAACACCTCCAACCCCAGAAAAATAGCCAGGACCAGCAGAAAAATCAGCAGGATCAATATGGTTGTTTCCATCGTTCGGGTGATTGGAGGAGACGAGAATGCGAGGATTTGACCATGGTCCGTTCAAATCCTCGTATCCTCAAATACTCAAAAAATGATATCCACTAATTAGCGCATTTTCGGCTGGCGGCGTTTTCCACCGGGCCGGAATCCGTTTCGTCCGTTCATCATGGCCATCATGGAAGGATTCATGGACTGACCTGCCTGTTTGAGTTGTTTCTCGACTTCTTTCACCTGGTCACTCAACGTGCGTTCGGTAATGTTGAGTTTTTTCAGTTCGGCAAACTGCGCCTGAGCGCCCTTGATATTGTTTTTGCCGGCAGAAATCATGACCAGTTGCAGGAGCGCTGCGCCGCGTTCGTTGTCGGACGGAAGTCCGGCATCGAGGGCTTTTTTCACCCAAACCTCGGCTGTATTGAAATCGCGTTTTTGCATCGCAATACCGCCGTGGGTCATAAAATAAACGCCTTTATAGCCCACCAGCAGCAATTTAGGGAAAAAAGTGAGTTTCAGTCGTTGTTCGGCTTCGTCGAGGCGCTGTTGGCTCACCAGCATGTTGGTCGAAAGGATCGTGCCCAGCATGATGTATCCGATGAGCAACACAATGCCAACCAGCAAAAACGGAAAACCGTACCAGAAACCATACGCCGCCCATAATCCGATGCCGCCCAGAATACCGCCCACAATCAGGGCAAAACGAAGATAAATATTGATCGTAAACATGAAGTTCAAAAATGTTTAGTTATTCGGGGCAAAAGT
>JAKQJD010000110.1 GCA_029561355.1 Bacteroidota bacterium
AACATTTGTAGAAAAAACCATAAAAAACCCCCATCCCACAATTTCAACACCCGACAACCAGTTTGCCCCCACACAATCCACTTCCATGCGGCTTATCTTTTTTCTGGCAAGTTTTATACCCTTGCAAACCCTTCACGCCCAACGCTTCTACGAAAACCAGATGCTGTACCCGGACGAGGCTTTGAAACACTTGAAAGCAGATGCGGACTCCTTACAGAAACGATGGCAAACCGGCATTACCGGAACTAACCCGGAGTACTTTCCCTATGCCATCGTTCAATATTTTTCTCTGGACACGCTTGCAGAGCAGGCATACCGGGATATTCAAAATGGAATCAACTGGCGCGCTTTTGTCAAAAAGCACCCTTACATGGAGGTGGTTAAAAACACCGTAGTTGTATTTCCAAAAGTCGAAAATTACAGAGAAGGAGAAACGCTGCCCCTGCCTGCTGCGTCAAATCTTTGCAGATGCCCGGAAGTAGATTCTACCGCCAACGTATTTACCCTCGAGGGCAAAATACTGACAAATACGTACCGAAAAGATTCATTGGAAAACAATGGGCACCTGAATGGCTTGTATCTTAAACAAGTATACCCGGCTCAAAAAATACCGGAGCCTTATGCCTCCTGGGTTCGGTACGCAGACTTCATCATCGGCCCGGAACCGCTGTTCCTAAACAAATATGAATCGATGTACCAGATGTACCGAAAAGATTCTTTGCCACGACCGGCGCACGATCGTTTTTTTGAATACATCGACATACCCCGTCCGCCGCAACCTACCGACTGGTCGGGCATCAATACCAAATACATGGACTTTACAAAAGACCGTTTCAGACGCGCCACACCCTACCGCATCTGGCAGGAAAAACGCGCCCTGCACATACAGGAAACCCTGGAAAAAAAGGAAGAATTCAAACAACTGCTCGAAGCAGCCGTAGATGAAACCATTCGGCTCGGCATCCCCGATGAATTGCTGGAAGACTGGGCATTGCAATACCTCGACGAGGAAAAAGGCTGGGTCATGATGCGCCTGCGTCCCGTTTATTCGAGTTGCGGAAATGATCCGGCCCCCACCAAACGGATGTATGAAATAGCCCAATACTGTGCCCGGTACAACGCTCACTGGCATAGTTTCATTCAGGCACATCTTGGTTTGGTAATGGATGGAACGGATTGGAGTATTGATTCCAGGACCCGTTTTACCCGCGAACTGGAAACGCTCGGACTTGATGTGCCTGCATTATTGCTGGGCAGTGTTATAAAAACCACGGCAACCTCCGAAATGCACGGGCGTTATCGGGGTGGCAGCATCAGTCGTGTCGGCTGGGCGCTGGCTCAATGCCGCGATGCCGATCAAATCGCCCGGCAACTGCTCGACGCCATGGCCGACGAGCGGCTGGACATGCAGAACAGACTGATTCTGTACCGCGTTTACAAACAAATGAGGATCCGGAAGTACGCCCTGCAATTTGGTTTTCGGGAGTACGGGCTGACGGAAAAACATGCCGAAAAAGATATGAAAAGAGCGCAAAGGAAATTTCCGAAAACATGGCGTACTTCCCTGCAGCATGTGAGTGACTGGTAACGGCCGCTCTCGTGTAAAAAAACACGCCGGTTGACGGTACACTGGAACTGGAATTTTAAACCAGCCCCTGTATCTGCGCATACTGCAGCAACATAATCGTCTTCCCATCCCGGATCTCCCCACTCGCTACCATCTCCAGCGCCTGCGCGAAAGGCAATTCCAGCACCTCAATATTTTCCTGTTCGTGCTCCACGCCGCCGCCATCGTTCACTTTGTGGTCTTTGGTGTAGGCGGCTACGAAGAAATAGAGGATTTCTGTCACGGAGCCCGGACTCATGTAGGCTTCGAACACTTTTTGCACTTCGCCGATTTTATAACCCGTCTCTTCTTCTGTTTCCCGGCGGATGGCTTGTTCCGGGTCGTCCTGGTCCAGCAGGCCGGCACAGGCTTCGATCAACATACCGTCGGGGTTGCCATTGACGTAGGAGGGCAGGCGAAACTGGCGCGTGAGGATGACCGTTTTTTGTTCCGGGTTATACAGCAGGATGGTAGCACCGTTGCCGCGGTCATAGGCTTCCCGGTGCTGGGTTTCGGTTTTGCCGTCGGCGCGGGTCATTTCAAACGTATAGCGCCAGAGTTTGTACCAGTTATCGGATAACAGTTTCTTTTCGAGGATGCGGACAGTCGGGTTCGTCATGTTCGGAAGGTATCAGGTGAAATGGCTTAACGTATAAACCGGCAAATACGCTGCAAGGCATGGATGGCCGATTCGATTCCGGGCATACAGGCATTGCGCTAAAATACCGGCTATCCAATCCGTGTGATCCGCTTCCAATCCGCGCCATCCGCGTCACCGCTGTCACGTTGCCTCTCCCGATCTGTCAGTTTTTCCCGAATCCATCTGAAAAAATGGCAGGAAAATCTGCATGGCACGAAGTCTGATGTAGGGCCATTGTCCGCAGAAAATTCTGTTTTGCGGCCTCTAAACTTGTTTCACCAAAACATAAATATTGAAAGTATGAAACCAATCGCTGACCGTGTGATTATCAAGCCCGCTCCAGCCGAAGAAAAGACCAAAGGCGGTATTATCATTCCCGACACGGCCAAAGAAAAACCACAACGCGGCGAAGTAGTCGCAGTTGGCCCGGGCAAAGACGGCAATATGATGACGGTGACTGCCGGCGACATCGTGCTGTACGGTAAATATGCAGGACAGGAAATTTCCTTCGAAGGCCATGACTACATCATCATGAAAGAAGACGAGATCCTCGTCATCATCTAAGGTTTTATAAACCAACAACTTATAAACCTTCTTTTAACCCCGCTTACCGCACCTGTTCATTACTCTAACAATCATTCAGAAAAAATATGTCTGCCAAGCAAATCAGCTTTAATACAGAAGCGCGCGAGAAACTCAAAGAGGGTGTCGACGCTTTGTCCAATGCCGTAAAAGTAACCCTCGGCCCTAAAGGTCGCAACGTTGTGATCCAGAAATCCTTCGGCGCTCCGTCCGTAACCAAAGACGGTGTTTCCGTAGCCAAAGAAATCGAACTGGAAGACCCCATCGCCAACATGGGTGCTCAGATGGTCAAAGAAGTAGCCAGCAAAACCGCTGATGCAGCGGGCGATGGAACTACCACCGCTACCGTTCTGGCACAAGCCATCGTAACCGCAGGCCTGAAAAACGTAGCCGCCGGTTCCAACCCGATGGACCTCAAACGCGGTATCGAAAAAGCCGTTAAAGTGATCGTTGCCGACCTGGCTCAGCAATCCGAGCAAATCGGCGAAGACTTCGACAGAATCCAGCAGGTAGCCGCTATTTCCGCCAACAACGACGAAGAAATCGGCACCCTGATCGCCAACGCCATGAAACGCGTCAGCAAAGACGGCGTTATCACGGTAGAAGAAGCCAAAGGTACCGACACGTATATGGATGAAGTCATCGGTATGCAGTTCGACCGCGGCTACCTCAGCGCCTACTTCGTTACCGACGCCGAAAAAATGGTAGTCGATTACGAAAACCCTTACCTGCTGATCACCGACAAGAAAATCAGCAACATGCAGGATCTGGTTCCAGTGCTTGAAAAAAGCCTGCAAACCGGTCGCCCGCTCCTCATCATCGCAGAAGACGTTGACAGCCAGGCACTTGGTGTACTCGTTGTGAACCGCCTGCGCGCCGGCCTGAAAGTGGTAGCCGTAAAAGCACCAGGTTTCGGCGACCGCCGCAAAGCCATGCTGGAAGATATCGCTATCCTCACCGGCGGTACCGTGATCAGCGAAGAGCAAGGTTACAAACTGGAAAATGCCGGTCTGGAGCACCTCGGTTCCTGCGAACGCGTTACCATCGACAAAGACAATACCACTGTAGTAGGCGGTAAAGGTGTTGATGCCGATATCAAAGCCCGCGTAGGCCAGATCAAACAACAAATCGAAGTCACTACCAGCGATTACGACAAAGAGAAACTCCAGGAACGTCTTGCCAAACTGGCAGGCGGTGTGGCAGTCCTCTACATCGGCGCCGCTACAGAAGTGGAAATGAAAGAGAAAAAAGACCGCGTCGACGACGCACTGCACGCTACCCGCGCTGCCATCGATGAAGGTATCGTTGCAGGCGGCGGTGTAGCCCTCGTGCGCTCGATCAAAAGCCTCGAAGGCATGAAAGGCCTCAACGACGACGAAACCACCGGTATCGCCATCGTACGCAAGGCACTGGAAGCACCGCTGCGCATCATTGCTGAAAATGCAGGTGTCGACGGCTCGCTGGTGTTCCACAAAGTACTCGACGGCCAGGGCGCTTTCGGTTACAATGCACGCACCGACGAATACCAGGACCTGAAAAAAGCAGGTATCATCGACCCGACCAAAGTAACCCGCGTAGCGCTTGAAAACGCTGCTTCTATCGCCGGCCTCGTGCTGACGACTGAATGCGTGATCAACGACAAACCGGAGAAAAAATCGGCCGGCGGCGGCCACGGCCACCCGGACATGGGCGGTATGGGCGGTATGATGTAATGGTTATTGGTTATTGGTGCTGGAAATCCGGCATTTGTAACAATAACAGCAACTGTAACGACCTTCTGTTTAAAATTGAACCAGACGAATATTCGGGGTGTCATCGAAAGATGGCACCCTTTTTTTATGGAGGTAAATTGTAGCCCCGGCTTTTTACCTTTACGTACGGTAATTCCTTGAATTTCAAACTACTCTGCAATGAAACCTATTCAATCCGCTACCTTTTTCGTCTTTCTCTTTGGAATATTTACGGCAGCATTTATGCTGAACACCGCATTCAGGCAGCCCTCTGATTTTGACAATCGAAAGCGCACCGTTCATCTTTTTAACGGCAAAGACCTGGAAGGCTGGCATATGGACGTGCCGGAAATGGACAAAAACCCCAAAATGGCCAGCCCGTTTGAAGTAAAAAACGACGTGCTCATCAGCCGCGGCAATCCGAAAGGTCATCTGATCACCGATAAAGTGTACCAGAATTACCGCCTGGAAGTAGAATACCGGTTTTCCGCCACGCCCGGCAACTGCGGGGTACTCATTCACGCTTCCACGCCCCGGGCTTTGTACGATATGTTCCCGCAATCGCTGGAAGTACAGATGCAATACCTGGATGCCGGAGATTTTTGGTGTATCCGAGAAGACATCAAGGTGCCCGACATGGAAAAAAGGCGCGGACCGAAAGAAAAATGGGGCGCTACGGAAGGTAAGGAGCGCCGCATCGTGAATCTCACCGATGGCTCCGAAAAACCCGCAGGTGAGTGGAATACGATGATCATCGAGTGCAAGGGCCGGTCCGTAAAGGTTTGGGTAAACGGCGACCTCGTCAATAGCGGTACCAACTGTACCGCCAAAAAAGGGCAGATCGCCTTGCAGGCGGAAGGCTCGGAGGTGGAATTCAGGAAGGTGGATTTGACGCCAATTTAGGTTATTGGTTATTAGTTATTGGTTCTTAGGGTGCGCTGCTCTTGGTTTTATGAGTGACCAGGCGTAGTGACCGGGCCGCTTCCAGCGACCCGGTCACTTTACCGCAGTTTCCGCTGCCATAAAGTCAATACGTTTCAAGATAGATTTTCGGTTCTAAGCAGCCATATCGATCTAAACACAGTGACCGGGTCGCTGGAAGCGGCCCGGTCACTACGCTTGGTCACTCAGCCAAGGGCAACGTACCCCAATAACGAATAACCAATAACTTCTATCAATGGCAACGCACCCTGATAACTAATAACTAATAACCGATAACTTTTACCTAAACTCCCCGTTAATCCGCTCCAGCATCTCGCCGCCAGGGCAAAGATCGGCCTTCGTTAGCGTATTCAGCGGTTGCGGAACGGTTTCGATCAATTCATGCAGGTCTTTACTTTCAGTATCCACGTACAGCAGACCTGTGAGGATTTCTCCTTTATTGCGCGACATTTGGAGGCGCTCTACAGCCGAATGCCGGTTCGTAGGATCCCAGCCTTCCGCCAGTTTGTGCAGCTCGATGATGGAATGATCGTGCATTTCGATCAGTTTCGTAGTGCCTTCCTCGTAAGTGGTCGTGATTTCCGTTTTTTCCGGAACCAGGTCGATGGCGGAAGTGGCTTCCACGTGTGCCCGCACGTAGTCGTACGATTTGGTGGAGCCGACGTTGTTATTGAACGTCACGCAAGGCGAAATGACGTCGATGAACGCAAAACCGTTGTGTGACATGGCGGCCTTGATCATTGGTACCAGTTGGGTTTTGTCGCCGGAAAAACTGCGGCCTACGAAGGTAGCGCCCAGTTCCAGTGCAAGTCCCACCAAATCAATGGTTTGGAACAGATTGGCTACACCCGATTTATTGATAGAGCCGAAATCGGCAGTTGCCGAATCCTGTCCTTTCGTGAGGCCGTAGCAGCCGTTGTTCATCACGATATACACCATATTCAAGTTACGGCGGATGACGTGTACGAACTGTCCCATACCGATGGAGGCCGTGTCGCCGTCACCCGAAACGCCGAGGTACATCAGTTTGCGGTTGGCCAGGCTGGCGCCGGTGGTGACGGAAGGCATACGCCCGTGTACCGAGTTGAACCCGTGCGAATTGCCCAGGTAATAAGCCGGCGTTTTGGAAGAACAGCCGATGCCCGACAACTTCGCTACCTGGTGCGGCTCGATGTTCATTTCAAAACAGGCCTGAATAATCGCGCCGCTGATCGAATCGTGGCCGCAGCCGGCACACAGCGTAGACAGCGTGCCTTCATAATACTGGCGGGTGTATCCCAGGTCATTTTTGGGTGATTCCGGGTGCCGGAAAACTGGACGTATGAATGACATATCTTTTGTTGTTGTCAGTTATCTTTTTGTTATTGGTTATTTGTTATTGGTTATTAGTGTGGTAACGCTTGGTTTTATGTCATAGACCAAGCGTTACCACACTAATAACCAATAACTAATAACTAATTATAAGCCATCCCGTTGGAAACACGCTGCTGCTTGCGCTCCACCTGTTTCACAATCGCTTCGGCGGTGATGGGCATTCCGTCAAAATTCAGAATAGGTACCAGTTTGAACGGATCGATTTCCAGTTCGTTGATCAGAATGGAACGCATTTGTGCGTCGCGGTTCTGTTCGATGACGTAAATCACATCGTGGCGTTCGATAAAGTCGTGCACTTCGTCGGAAAACGGTGTTGCCCGCAGGCGCATGGCATCCATCGGCGTACCGGCGGCTTCCAGCAGATCCAGCGCTTCGAGGGCAGCGTAGGTAGACGTTCCGAAGAAGATCATACCCTGGCGGCCTTTGTCGGCTTCCTGGTAAAATTCAGGAGCAGGCACGTGTGATTTTGCCGTATTCCATTTCTTGATCAGGCGCTCCATGTTGCGCACGTACGGTTCGCTGTCCTCGGTGTAGCGCGCCAGTTCGTCGCGGGATGTCCCGCGTGTGAAATAAGCGCCCTTCGTCGGGTGCGTTCCCGGAATGGTACGGTTTGGAATGCCGTCGCCGTCGACATCGCGGTAGCGGGCAAATTCCTTGATATTATCCAGCGCTTCGGCGTCGAGCACCTTGCCGCGGTCATAATCGCGGTTTTCATCCCAGGTAAATGCCGGACACAGGTGGTCGTTCATACCCAGGTCGAGGTCGGTCATGATCAGGATGGGCGTTTGCAGCCTTTCCGCCAGATCGAACGCGTCGGCAGTGAAATCGAAGCATTCCTTCGGCGTAGCCGGCAGCAGCAGTATTTGTTTGGTATCGCCGTGTGAAGCATAAAATGCCGACGTCAGGTCGGATTGCTGCGTACGCGTCGGCATACCCGTGGAAGGGCCGGTGCGTTGCACATCGATCAGTACCAAAGGTATTTCAGCGAAATAGGCCAGTCCCAGAAACTCGCTCATGAGTGACAATCCAGGGCCACTGGTAGCAGTAAAAGCACGGGCGCCGTTCCAGTTGGCGCCGACGACCATGCCGATGGCAGCGAGTTCGTCTTCGGCCTGCACCACGGCGTATTTGTTTTTTCCCGTTTCCACATCTTTGCGCAGGCGTTTGGCATATTTTTCAAACGCATTTACTACGGAAGTGGACGGCGTAATGGGGTACCAGGCTGCCACCGTTGCGCCCGCATAAATAGCGCCCAGGCCGCAGGCCGTGTTGCCGTCGATCAGAATGCTGTCGGCAATCAGGTTGCGGCGTTCGAGGCGCAGCCCCAGCGGGTACTGATAGTGGTCGTGGATGTACTGAATACCCAGTTCGAGCGCTTTGACGTTGATCGGGATGAGTTTTTCCTTTTTGCGAAACTGATCGGCAATCAGGCCTTTCACCACTTCTACCTCGATATCGAGCAAGGCTACCAGTGCGCCTACGTAAATCACGTTTTTCAGCAACTGGTGCGAACGCGGATCGGTAGTGAAATGCTGGCGGCACAAGTCGATCATCGGTACGCCGATATAGTGGATGTCGTCGCGAACCAGCGTTTTGTCAATTTCCCGGGTATTGTCATAAATGAAATAACCGTTGGGGCGCACCGAAGCGACGTCCTTGGCCATACTTTGCGGATTGACGCTGACCAGAATATCCACGCCCGCCCGGCGGCCGAGATAACCTTTTTCACTTACGCGCACCTCATACCAGGTCGGCAAACCCTGAATATTGGAAGGGAAAATGTTTTTGGGCGTTACCGGCAGGCCCATACGGAAAATGGATTTGGCAAACATGTTGTTTGCGCTGGCGGAACCGGTGCCGTTTACATTGGCAAACCGGATCACAAGATCGTTGATGGCTGTAAGTTGCATGATATCAGGTGCGTAGCAGGCCTTTGGAAGCAGTAACAATATAGGAAACGAGCAGAAAACTGGTGCCGAGCATGATGGAAACATCTGCGGCGTTAAATATGCCGGTTCTGAAAAAACCGTAATGAATATACAAAAAATCGGTCACCGAGCCGTAGGCAATTCGGTCGTACAAATTACCGGCGCCACCGCCGATGATGCAACTGAGGGCAAACAACGCCTGCTTGTTCAGGTTTGCCCGAAGCAACAACCAATACAACATCGTCAGCAAGGCCAGCGAGGGTAACAGCAACAGTATCAACTGTTTGCTTAGCGGTGGAAGCGAGTCGCCGAGGCTTAAAAAAGCGCCGCTGTTTTCTACTTTCGTCAGCACCAGGTGATCCTGCATCAATGGAATGCGCTCGTGGTATTCCACGTTATCCCGCACCACAGCCTTCGACACCTGGTCGCAACCGATGTTGATCAGGATGATGGACAAGATGCCCAGATATCGGATGATGTTGTTGAATTTCATTTTCTTTTTTATTCCCACGGCGTTGCCGCGGGTTGATGCTTGCGCCCCTTCAGGGCTTGTTCGTGGTGCGTCTCTCACCTCTCTCACGCTCTTACCTTCTCACTTCTCTCACCCTCTATCCAATGTGCATGCACTGGTGTCCCGCTTTGGTCACCTGGTACAGGTACTTTTTCATATCCCAGGCAGCCGTCGGGCAACGTTCGGCACAAAGACCGCAGTGCAGACATACGTTTTCGTCTTTCAACATCACCCGGCCGGTTTTCAGCGAATCGGAAACGTACAGATCCTGGCTGAGGTTGTGCGCCGGTGCGGATAAACGCGTCCGTACATCTTCTTCTTCGCCATTTGTGGTAAAAGTGATGCACGCAGTCGGACAAACGTCCACGCAGGCGTCGCACTCGATACACAGCGATTCGGTGAAAACCGTTTGAATGTCGCAGTTGAGGCAGCGTTGCGCTTCCTTGAAACCTGTTTCGCGGTCGAAACCGAGTTCCACTTCCAGTTTCCGGTCTTTCAAAGCCACCAGGTTATCGGCATGTGGCACGGCATAGCGGTGATCCGCAGCCACGTAACTGTCGTAACTCCATTCGTGAATGCCCATTTTCTGGCTCACGAGGTTGGTCATCGGATCGGGCCGGTCCTTGTGCAGGTTTTGCTCCGTGCAGAACAGGTCGATGGAAACGGCTGCCTGGTGGCCGTGCGCCACGGCGGTGATCACGTTTTTCGGACCAAAGGCCGCATCGCCGCCGAAGAATACTTTCGGGATGGTGGACTGGTGGGTAAGCGGATCGAGGATCGGCAGTTCCCAGCGGTCGAAATCCAGGCCGAGATCGCGTTCCACCCACGGAAAACTGTTTTCCTGACCGATCGCTACCAGCACGTCGTCGGCTTCAAAAAATACATCGGGTTCGCCGGTGGGCACCATTTTACGTTTTCCGTTTTCATCGAAAACAGGTTCTACTTTGGTAAAGGTCATGCCCGCCATTTTCCCGTTTTCAATGACGAAAGCCTTGGGAACGTGGTTGTTATAAAACGGAATGCCTTCGCGTTGGGCATCTTCGATCTCCCACGGGCTGGCTTTCATTTCGGCAAACGGACTGCGCACCACCACTTTTACCTCTTCTCCGCCCAGTCGGCGGGAAGTTCGGCAGCAGTCCATGGCCGTATTGCCACCTCCGAGTACAAGTACGCGGCGGCCGATTTTTTCAGTGTGTTCAAATGCCACGCTGGCCAGCCATTCGATGCCGATATGGACATGGGCTTTGGCGTCTTCATATCCGGGCAGGTCCGTCAGCGCACGGCCGCGCGGTGCGCCGGTGCCTACGAAAATAGCGTCGTAGTCCTGCGCGAGCAGGTCGCGCATACTCGACACGTATGTATTAAAGTGCTGATGTATACCCAGATTGAGGATAAAACCGACTTCCTCGTCCAGCACTTCGGCCGGCAGGCGGAAAGAAGGTATCTGGCTGCGCATCATGCCGCCGCCTTTTTTCAGTTCGTCGTAGATATGGAGCTCATAGCCGAGCGGCGCCAGGTCGCGCGCTACTGTCAGCGAGGCCGGGCCGGCGCCTACGAGGGCGATTTTTTTGCCATTGGAAGGAAACGGACCTTGTGGCATATATGCGCTCACATCGCCTTTGTTGTCGGCTGCCACGCGTTTCAGCCTGCAGATCGCTACGGGTTTATCCTCCACCCGGTCGCGCCGGCAGGCCGGTTCGCAGGGGCGGTCGCAGGTGCGACCCAGAACGCCCGGGAACACGTTTGATTCCCAGTTGACCATATAGGCTTCCGAATATCGTTCGGCCGCAATCAGGCGGATATAATGCGGAACCGGCGTGTGTGCGGGGCAGGCATACTGGCAATCGACTACTTTATGGAAATATTCCGGATCGTTGATATTCGTGGGCTGCATGAAACAGTCGTTTTTGTGCGAAAATGAATCCCGTATTGTTGGGCCGGCAAATATATGCCGTTGAAAATCATTCGTAGTAACAAACAGACCAACAAAAAACACGCCATTCGCCAACTTTGCAAAATGAAGTCTTTTAACCGGGAAAAACGGCCGATGGAATTGTAATTTATAAAAAATCCAAAATCCGGGCGTAGTTTCCAGGGTGTCATCTTCTTGTATGCAATGCTGTTACAAAAACCAACAAATTTACCTCCCAAACCCAAACCGGCAACTTTTTTCCCCTGCCAAACGTTTAATGCGGAACGTTTTTTGATGTAATATTCCAAAAACACAGGGAGGGCACAGCAAACAGCCCCAATCCGGCGCCGGCCCAACGCCTTGTTCTCTCTGATTCACCATAATACTAATCCTTAACCAACCAACTTACAGCCCGAAAGCGGGCTATTTAATTTTAACATGACCAAAAAGAAAAAACCGGGCGACAGAAGACTGAGCGCCCAACAATTACAAATTGAAGTCCTGAGATTCCTGCTGGCCCACCCCCGAAAGACATTCTCTCCCCGTCAGATTACCGAACAAATCCGCGTCGAAAACAACAAAGATTCTGCCGAACACGCCTTGCGGCAACTGGTGGAAGCGGGTTCCGTTGCCGAAATTTCCGAAAACAAGTTTGGCGTTGCCCTCGACCGTTTGACGGTAAAAGACCGCGAACCGGATGTACCCGCAGAAAAACCGGCACATTCCGTACCGTTCGAATCGTATAGAAAACAAAAATTCGAGAAGAAACCCGACGGCCGCAAGATCATCGAAGGACGTGTCGATATGACCCGTACAGGCGCTGCCTATATCGTATCCGAATTGATGGACACCGACGTGTACGTTCCTCCAAAATACGTTAACACAGCACTGAACGGCGACATCGTACGCGTAATGCTGTTCCCGGCCCCGCCCCGCCGCAGACCCGGTCAACCAGCCCGGAAACCCGAAGGCGAAATTGTGGAAGTAGTCAAACGCGCCAACGAATTTTTTATCGGAACCATCCGTACAAACCGGAAATATGCGCTGGTGCTTCCCGACAACCCCAACATGCCCGTCGATATTTATATACCGCTGGAAGCCTGCGGGGAAGCCCGCGACGGTGAAAAGGTGGTCGTGCGTATTACCGACTGGCAGGAAGGAAAAGGCCGGGTGCCCATGGGAAAAGTAACCCAGGTGCTGGGCAACGTAGGTGGCAACAACTTCGAAATGCAGAAAATCCTGATCAATCAGGGTTTTGAACTGACGCATTCCGAAGAAGCCGAGCAGGAAGCAGCACGCATCCCCGACGTCATTTCCGAACAGGAGATCACCCGTCGCCGCGATTTCCGCGACATCCTTACGTTCACTATCGACCCGGAAGATGCCAAAGACTTCGACGATGCCCTGAGCATCCGCGAACTGGAAGACGGCAACCTAGAAATCGGCGTACACATCGCCGACGTAACGCATTACCTGAAACCGGACTCCACGCTCGACCGCGAGGCTTACCAGCGCAGCACTTCGGTGTACCTGGTCGACCGCGTATGCCCGATGCTGCCGGAGAAACTGTCGAACAACCTGTGCTCGCTGGTGCCGCACCAGGACCGGCTTACGTTTTCCGCCGTTTTTGAATTTACGCCGAAAGGCAAACTGCTGAAACGCTGGTTCGGGAAAACGGTGATCCATTCCGCGCACCGCTTCGCTTACGAACAGGCGCAGACGATCCTGGAAAACAAGACCCACGACGACCTGGATACGCTCCCCATTTTCCCGCAACTCGACTGGGCCGTCAAAACACTCGACCGCATTGCCAAGGTAATGCGCAAGGAACGCCAGAAAAACGGCGCCATCGGTTTCGAAACAGATGAAGTGCGTTTCAAACTGGCCCCCGACGGTACGCCGCTGGAAGCCTATGTGAAAGAACGCAAGGATGCGCACCTCCTGATCGAAGACTTTATGTTGCTGGCCAACAAGGAAGTAGCGATTTACATGGACAATAAAGGTAAGGACCAGCAGGAAGTGCCGTTCGTTTACCGGATTCACGACCTGCCGGACATGTCGAAAGTGGCTGATTTCGCACGATTCGCCGCCGAACTGGGCCATCCGTTAAAAGTAGATACGCCCAAACAGATCGCTCAGTCATTTAACTCCCTGATGCTGGCCGCCCGCAAGGACGATCGCCTGAAACTGCTGGAACCGCTGGCGATCCGCACCATGGCTAAAGCCGTGTATTCTACAGACAATATCGGCCACTACGGATTGGGATTTACCCATTACAGCCACTTCACTTCACCGATCCGCCGTTATTCGGACGTGCTGGCACACCGCATCCTCGAACGCAACCTCGACGGCCGAACGGACCGCGTGGACAAGAACAAACTGGAAGAGCAGTGTAAACACGTGAGCAACCAGGAGCGCAAGGCAGCCGATGCCGAACGTGAAAGCATTAAATATAAACAGGTGGAATTCCTGAGCAACCGCGTTGGCGAGGTGTTCGAAGGCATCATCAGCGGCATCATCGAGCGCGGATTTTTTGTCGAATTACCAGAATCCAAAGCCGAAGGGCTGGTCGATTTCCGCTACCTCGACGACACCTACGTGGTGGAAGAAGGCAACCTGCGCGTGACCGGCAAACGCTACAAACGCCAATTCAAAATGGGCGACCGCGTTCAGGTGGTCGTTACTGCGGTGGATTTGCAGAAACGGCAGATTGAAATGGAACTGGCGGAATAGAGAAGTGAGAGGGTGAGAGGAGTGAGAGGGTGAGAGCCGACTTCGATTCCACCGCTTCGCTATATAATCGGAATGCCTGAAGCGAAGCGGTGGAATCGAAGTCGGCTCTCACCCTCTCACTTCTCTCACTCTCTCACTTCTCTCACCCTCTCACTTCTCTCACTCCTCTCACTATCTCACTTTCTTTAAACGATTCCTTCCCGCACCAAATCATGCAAATGCATCATCCCCAGATATTCCCCGTTTTCCACCACCAGTAACTGTGAAATGGAATGTTGGCGCATGAGGGCCAGAGCGTCGATGGCCAGGGCGTCGGGTGCAATGGTTTTGGGCGTGCGCACCAGCAAGTCGCCGGCATGAACACCTGTAAAATCGTTGCCACGCTGCAACATGCGCCGGAGGTCGCCGTCGGTAATAATGCCGAGTATGTGGCCTTCATTGTCGAGGACGGCGGTAGCACCCAGGCGTTTGGAAGATATTTCCAGGATAATTTCCTGCAA
>JAKQJD010000114.1 GCA_029561355.1 Bacteroidota bacterium
GTTCGCGGCCAGCCCTAAAAGGCAGATGACAGATGTTATCCTGAACACATTCATTTCTAAAAATTCAATTGACGCACGGTTGGTTTCTTCGTTTTTTCTCTGGTCTTCAAAACCTATTCTGATCCTTTGGGGTGGCAGGAATAGCACGCTGTACTTGTAAAACTGTATCCCGAAACATCATCGTGTTTATTCGCAAGTTGTCCGGCATTGTTGTGTTCGTGGCAGTCTGTACAACTGAATAACTTGAAGTCGTTCGGCGTTGTATGACAATCCGTGCACTGGTTCCATTCTCCTTCGTGTTTACCGCTGTATATGGGGAAATAATCCTGATCATGCCGCGTGTAATCTATCGCGATCCAGCCAGGGTCTGTGCTGTGACACACCGCACAGTTGGTCGGAAAATTACCCGCCTCGTGATCGGGACTGGTGGTAGCCCGGAAATCGGTTTCGTGACACGCAAAACAGTCGGTAGGCGTATTGGAAAAATTACCCCCGGTGTGGCATCGGGCACAGTCATTGATTTGATGCCCGTTGGTCAGCGGGAAAAACAAGTGGCTGGCACTGCCCGACGTCCAGAGCCAGCCATCGCCGGCCATGTCGTGACACACCACGCAGTCGGTCGAAAACCCGGATGCGGTGTGGTTCGGCATCGTGGTCGCCGTGTAGTTGTCGAGGTGGCAATTGATGCACTCATTTCCGATTCTGTCAAATCGCAAAATATTGTCGGCATGATGGCAGTCGATGCAATCTGCGGTAAGATGCTGCCCCAACAACGGAAATCCATTGCTTACATGAAGTAACTGGATATCGTCCACCAGCCAGTTGGACGACGTATGGCAACGCGCGCAATCGGTGCCTACCGACTGCTGGTGCACATCCGTATGGCAGGAAATGCAGGCCGTTCCGGTTTGGGTAAATACCAATGACTCGTGACAAATCCTGCAATCCACCGTTTGGTGACGCCCGGTGAGTTCAAAATTTGTTTTATCGTGGTGAAAGCGGGTTGAACTCTGCCCGGAGTTATTCGCAACCGTCGAATTTTCATTCTCTATTGTTTTCCAATAAGACGCACCAATCTCCCACCCACCAGACGAATGGCAGGAGGCACAGTCGAACTTCAAGGCCGTACCGTGCGGGTTTTGCGAATTCAAAGTCGCAAAACAACCAAAGGTCAGGATGAACATCAAAAGATTACGCACTCAGGTTTTTCTTAAAAAATGCTGAAAAATGATAAAAAAAGTCGCTTTTTCGGGTTGGAGTGCCAACAAATGTAGCACTATGGCGTCCGGCTGCCCTGCCTTCGGTCATGACCCGGATCACCCTTTGTCATGATATTCATTCATATCGTCAATTTCCATTCGGATGGCAGTTGTAACAGGCGCTACTCACATATTGATACCCTGAAACACCCTGATGATCCTGGGCAAGTGACGATGGATTATCATGTTCGTGGCACTCTACACAACTGAAACTGGTGAAATTTCCCGGCGTAGTGTGGCACTCCACACATTGGTCCCATTCGTTTTTATGGTTGCCGCTGTATATCCTGAAATATTGCTGGTCGTGGTTGAACGTAGAAGGATCCCAACCATTTGTCGTATGGCAAGTTTGACACGTAGTCGGGAAACCCGCCGCCGCGTGATTCGGGTTGTTTGCAGTATTAAAATCAGATGCATGACAACCGAAGCAATCGGTCGGCGTATTGTTATAGTTGCCGTTGGCATGACACTGGTTGCAACTCGCGCCGGCATGCGCTCCTGTGAGTGGCCAGTACGTATTGTGAACGGCAAAGGTGGCGGGCGTCCAGTCCGGTGCAGTCGTATGACAGGTTGCACAATTGGTCGAGAGATTCAATGCAACGTGGTTCGGATTGGTGCTGGCATTGTAATCCGGCATGTGGCAGCCATTGCAGGTGTTCGGCGTATTGGTATAATCGCCGTGGTGACACGCATTGCAGTCGCCCGCAATGGCAACGTGGCCTCCCGTAAACGGATAATACACACTGTGGTCAAAAGTAGCGGGTGTCCAGGTCGTTTCGCTGTGACAAGTGGCGCACTGGTTTGAAAACTGAAGTGTCGCGTGGTTCGGATTGGTGGTTGCATTGTAGTCGGGTGTATGACATCCCGCGCAGGTATTCGGCGTACTGTTGTAATTTCCGTTGTGGCAGGCCGCGCAGTCATTTGCGATAGCGGCATGCGCGCCGTTTAAAGCGTGATAATTATTGTGAATGGGGAACGTCGCCGGCTCCCAGCCCGGCGCGGTGGTGTGGCACATGGCACAATCCGTCGGGATGTTCAGGGCTACGTGGTTGGGATTACTTGCCTGGTTGAAATCCGTGGTATGGCATCCCGCACAGGTATTCGGTGTATTCGTGTAATTCCCGTTGTGGCAGGCATTGCAGTCGTTCGCTATTGGAATATGTGCTCCTGTGATCGGGTAAAACGTGTTGTGGTTGAATGTCGATGGTGTCCAGGCCGTTTCTGAGTGGCAACTGGCGCAATCGGTCGGGAACTGCACCGCCGCGTGGTTCGGACTGGTAGTTGCCACATAGTCGGCATTGTGACAGCCGTTGCAGGTATTCGGCGTACTGTTGTAATTCCCGTTGTGGCAGGCCGCGCAGTCATTTGCAATAGCGGCATGCGCGCCGTTTAAAGCATAATAATTATTGTGAATCGGGAAGGAGGCCGGCTCCCAGCCCGGCGCAGTGGTGTGGCACATGGCACAATCCGTCGGGATGTTCAGGGCTACGTGGTTGGGATTGGCGGCCTGGTTAAAATCCGTCGTGTGGCAAGCCGAACACTGAGTAGGCGTTCCGGCGTATCCTGCGGCATGGCACTCCACGCAATTGGCGGTTAGGTGCGCGCCTGTCAGCGGGAAATTCGTTGTGTTGTGGTCAAAACCGGTACCCGCTTCCCCGGTGGGATGGCAGGCCAGACAGGCAGAGTTTTCGTACACATAACCGTTCACGCCGGCGTGTCCGTCGTTGGTTTCCGGGTTGGCATGACAAACGATGCAGGAATTTTCCGCAAAATTGGACGGATTGATATGGCATTCCGCGCATAGCGACCACTGTCCTTTGTGTTTGCCGCTGTAAATAGGAAAATAAGCGCCGTCATGTGCCGTAAACGAGGCAGGCATCCAGTCGGGATCCGTAGTGTGGCAACTGGCACAATCATTGGAAAAATGGGCGCCGACGTGGTTGGGCGACTGTGCGCCGTCGTAATCCTGCTGGTGGCAGGCGTTGCAATTCGTGGGAGTATTCGTGTAATTACCACCTACATGGCATTGTTTGCAGTCGGCAATCTCGTGCCCCTTGGTCAGCGGGAAAAAATCATGATTGATATTATCGCTTCCCCAGTCGGAGGTAAACACGTCGTGGCATTCCAGGCAATCAGTAGAAAAACCCGCCTGTTGGTGGTTGGGATTGACAGAAGCCTGGTAATCCTGCAAGTGGCAACTGATGCAGTCGTTGCCGATCCGGTTGAACTGTAAAGCCGAAGCGGCCGTATGGCATTGCTCACAACTCACCGACCGGTGGACGCCGGTGAGCGGAAAACCGTTCTGCAGGTGCAGGTCGGCAACGTTGTCTACCAGCCAGTTGGCGGGCGTATGGCAACGCGCGCAGTCCGTGCCGACACTTTGCTGGTGTACGTCGCTGTGGCAGGAAACACAATCGGAAGAGGCGCCCGAAAAAACGAGGGTTTCATGACAGGACCTGCAATCGACGGTGTTGTGCCGACCCTCTAATTTGAAACTGGTTTTTCCGTGGTGAAAACGCAGGGTGTCCGGCCCCCAGACCGTCCCGGTGACCTGGGACGTCCTCGGCTTGCCGGGATCGAAATCCTGCCAGTAGTCCGCACTGATTTCCCACCCTTTCGGCGAATGACAGGAAGCGCAGTCGATTTTCATATTTGCACCGTGCGGACTTTGTGCCATCACGGAGGTGATAAGCCCCAGAGACAACAGGATAATGAGAAGTAGATTGTTCATACCGGTTTTGGATAAAAGGATTAAAATTCAAATAGGCATTCAAGAAAAACAAATGATAATCAAGGGTTTATTTGTGGCAGGTTTTGCACGCTACACTCTCGAATTTGTACTGCACAAATGATTGGCCCGATCGGGTAATTTCCTTGTGACATTTTTCACACGACACATTTGCATGCTTGCCCTCCAGTTTGAATGCGGTTTTATTGTGGTTGAATTTTTTCACTTTCCAGTCGTCATTGCTGTGGCACCGGGCACAATCCGTAGCGCCGTTTATTTCAAATTGTCGCTGGTGTACTTCCTTGTGGCATTGATTACAGGTGGCAGGTAACCCTGCAAATTTTCCGTATTTATAATCTGCATCGGGCACGTGGCAGGCACGGCAATCCTGTTTTTGGTGCGCGCCTTTCAGGGCAAATGCGGTTTTACTGTGGTCGAACTGGTTGTCGCGCCAGCCGGAACTTTTGTGGCACTGCGCGCAATCGTTGTTGGGGTACCATTTTTCGGCAATTTGTCCACCGTGCACGTCTTTATGGCAATCCACGCAACGTGTGCCTAGGGCTTTGAATTTCCATTTCTCCTCCGGTTTGTGGCAGGCAAAACAGGGTGTTGCCACGTGTGCGCCTTCCAGCGGGAATTTGGTTTTCGCATGCTCCTCCAGGCTGTACGTGCTTTCTGCAAATCCCTGAACCGTGTGGCATGCCGCACAATCGGGAGTAATAACAAGGCCCGCAAACTGCCCTTCATGGTAGTCCTTGTGGCAGGTAGCGCAGGAGTTGTGCGGCAGCGGATCGGTCATGTGTTCCGAGACATGGCACTTTTTGCAATCCACCACTTCGTGTTTTCCTTCCAGCGCATAACTCGTCCGGTCGTGGTCAAATCCATCGAGGTTCCCAACTTTCCGGAAAGAATCCTCCTTGTGACAATCCACACATTTATTCCCGAACCTGTTGTCGTGCACGTCCTTGTGACATGCCACACAGTTGTCGGTGGGCACGCCCAGTCTGTCCTGAAAAACGGTCAGCGGAGTAGCCGACATCGTGTGGCATTTCCGGCAATCCACCTGCTTGTGTTTGCCTTTCAGCGGAAATTTGGTGGTATTGTGGTTGAACCTGCCCATGCTGCCCCACCCGGTGAAGGATTGTTCGGAGTGGCAATCTTTACAGTTGGTGCCGAGGTTGTCGTTATGCGGGTCTTTGTGGCAATTGTTGCAGTTTTTAAAAGGAACATCCGAAAACCGCTGAAATTCCCTGCCGCTTCTGGTTTCCTTTTTATGGCAATCGATGCATTGAACGCTTTTGTGTTTGCCAACGAGCGGGAAATCCGCCTTGTCGTGGTTAAACTTGCCTGCCGGCGTAAATTTATCGACGGTATGGCATTTGGCGCAGTCGTTACCCAGTGTTTTCTGGTGTACGTCCTTGTGGCAGTTGACGCATTTGCTACCCAGCCCCAAAAAGGTTTCCTTCCTTTTTTTCAGGTTGACATCTTCAATGAGATCAGGCAAGTGACATTTCCTGCAATCGATTTGTTTGTGCGCGCCGGTTAGTTCGTAACCGGCCTGGTTGTGGTTGAATTTCTTTTCATCAAACCGCACCATATCGAAACTCCGGCCGTGGTGATCGCTGTGGCATTTGGCACAGTCTTTCCCTTTTACGTCACTGGATACGTGGTAACCGGCGTTTCTGTCGATCAGCGCCTTGATTTCCTTGTGGCAAACGAGGCATTTATCGTTGGACACCTTGCTGCCCAGATCGTGGCACTGCGTACATTTTGACATGCCTTCCAGGTCCTTGTGCGAGCTCGCCAAATCGCCCGGCGACAATTGCGCCGAAACCTGGCTCCCGAAAAGGAGGAATAGCAGGATTGTATGTACTATTTTCACGATTGGAGGATGGTTATTGGTTGTTAGTTATTGGTTATTGGTTATTGGTTATTAGTGTATTAACCCTTGGCTAAGAACTATTCGAAAGCCAAGGGTTAATACACTAATAACCAATAACCAATAACTCTATTTATGCTTCTTCACAGTATATCCGAACCGCTTGGTAATCCGGACGCCTGCTTTTTCCAAAAACTGTGTCGGTAGTTCCCCGCCGGCAAAAATGAACACCAGATCGTTTTCCATGGCAACCGGTGTCGGGTTTGCTTCGGTACTCATCAATACATTTCCTTCTTCGATCCGGGTGAGATTACTTTTCAGCAGTACTTCCAGTTTGTTGTGCCGGATAGCGGCTTCCAGTTTTTCCCGGTTTTTCACCTTGAGCCGGCTGAATGCCTCGCTACGGTAACTCAATACCACTTGGTTTTGATCCATCAGTGCGAGCGCCGCTTCAATGGCGGAGTCGCCGCCGCCTACCACGACTACTTTCCGGCCCTGAATATTTTCCGGTTCCAGGAGTTTGTAGGCTACTTTTTCAAGTGATTCACCCGGAATACCCAGTTTTCTCGGGCTTCCGCGCCGACCGATGGCCAGCAGCACGTTTTTGGTCTGGAAAACCTCGCCGCTGAGAATGGTCACTTTAAAGCCGTCTCGCTCCATCACGATGCTTTCCACTTTGGCGTGTTCCCGGATGATGATATTGTTTTTCTCCAGCACAGGCCGCCACAGGCCCAGCAACTCGGTTTTGCTGGTGTCGAAAAGTTTGACCTTGCCGTGCAGAGGCAGGTTCATGGGCGCGGTCATCACGATTTTAGAGCGCGGGAAATTGTATACGGTGCCGCCCAGCGAATCCTGTTCGAGCGTCAGAAAGTTCAAGCCGTATTGTCGGGCGGTCAGGGATGCCGAAATACCTGCCGGTCCTGCACCGATGATAATGAGGTCGTGCATCGCAGGATCTCTTTTGAAATCGGACTGGGCAATATTTATGACAGCGGCTTCTCCCTGTTCCACGCTGTTTTTGATCAGTCCCATACCGCCCAGTTCGCCTGCGATATAAATGCCCGGCACGTTGGTCTCGAAATTCTGGTTTACGTGCGGCAGGTCGACACCCCGTTTCTGGGTGCCGATGACCAGCGAAATCGCTTCTACCGGACAGGCATGAAAACAGGCGCCATGGCCGATGCATTGCGACGCATTGATCAGGGTG
Source organism: Bacteroidota bacterium (assembly GCA_029561355.1). Taxonomy (GTDB): domain Bacteria; phylum Bacteroidota; class Bacteroidia; order Chitinophagales; family Saprospiraceae; genus M3007. The sequence continues at coordinate 7,074 of JAKQJD010000114.1, forward strand.
GCTTTGCCGTTCACGATCCCGATGATGTCCTTTTCGGGGCAAGCCTCTATACATGCACCGCTTTTAATGCAGGTATCCAGGTTGATCTCCGGGTGAAGGGAAACCGGCTCGAAGGTGCCGTCCTGTTTTGCCTGTTCGATTTTTCCTTCAACGATCCGGGATTCTTTTTTTTGTTTCCCAAGATAGAAATAGATAACCAGCAGGCAGAACAGGAAGACAACCCCGTAAATGATGATTTCTTCCAGTAGCATATGCGTTTATTAAAAAATCCAGCGGTAGCCCAGCGCGAGTGTAATGCCCACATGGATGACCATAATGACCAGCATAACCAGTGCGAACGGCAGGTGCGCTACGTGCCAGTATTTAAACAGTTTTTGCATGGTTTGAAGCCGTTCGATGCGCTTGTTCAGGGCTATTTCGTTTTTTACCAGTTTCACAACGTTGCCTGCGCCGGAGCCCGGAACGCCGTTTTCCCGAAGTATGTGTTTCACCCGCCGAACGGCTTTTCTCTCTTCAAAATACTGGTTGATCAAACCGGAAAAAAAAGATCCTTCCTGCTTTTGCAGGGTAATGGCCGCTGTCAGTTGGGGCAGGTAAGTGATTTCATTCTGCTGATAAGTGCCTTTCAGAATATCTTCCAGATTGCCTTTCATTTCTTTCACCTCGTTCAGACTCAACTCCCGCCCTTCGATCGTCCGGGGGATTTGAATGTAAATGAATCTTCCCACCACGCCGCTCGCCACCACTGCCACCATGCTCCAGAAACTGACGGAAACCAACCCGCCGAACTTGAACGCGGTATGAAACAGAATCATCACCGGCCCGAGGGAGCACAGGAAAATATGAAACTCCAGCCAGTGTTTCAACCTGCCCAGGTTTGCCAGGGCGCGGTATTTCTTTTTGGCCATGTATCCGAATACGCCTATCAGAATCAGCACGGTACCCACAATGCCCAGTCCGTGCCCGTATAAACCACTGGGTTTGAACTCATTGTGATCCGGATGATAAAAACGTTCAGCAAGAGGGGTGCTGTAATACGACTGGCCTTTGTAAAAGAGATAGATCGTAGTTGCGATCACAATGCCGGCCAGCAAAGCGATGTATATCCGGTGAATCAATGGTGACATATATCGCTGTCTTTAAGTTGGGTGCAAATTGTTATCAGGGAACGGACAAGTAGCCGGGGACATTGGGAATTAACAAAAGTTAATTCCGGTTATGCCACCTGCATGACATTTCTGTGACATGTCGGCTTTTCGGCGCACATCAGAAGACACGGAACAAACTGCCCGTTTGTTGCCTGCGTGTATTTTTTTACCGGATTTTTTTTTTGGAGTACCCTGTGGACTATGCGTATGATTAAAAGGATGGCCATGATCACCGCAAAGGGTCATCATGGCCATCCTTAAATCATCCTGAAATCTTACTCCACAATCACGATCAGATCACTTGTACTTCTTGTCCAAAAACCGGTACCGCGCATCCGCTGTCGCTTTTTCCGCTTTCGATTCCGTATCGATGATCATCACCGGCGGCATTTCGTCTTTCGGTTTCGCGGCCGGCCACTCGGGTAGTCCGTCGCCGTTGGGGTTTCCGTTTTTAATAAAATTGGCGAAGAAGCGCAGCATGGTATTGGATACTTTGTGGTCGTCTTCCGTCCAGGCATAGTCCTTGATCAGGCGCAGATTGCCCATGCAGTATTCGATTTCGCAGGCGTGCGGAGCTCCCACGGCTTCGGGTGGTTTTGGAGCGTTGGGGTCTTTTTTGGTCACACCGCCCGCGAGCCCCGAAGCGAGGGTATTGTCGACCAGCGGCGGCCGTTTTTTGCTGTACAAATAGCGGTACACCGGCTGGATGCTGTTGTTGCGCTGCAAGTCGAACCATTTCCAGGTGCTGTATGCAATGAAGCGGTCGGACGCCAGGGCGGTGGCTGAAATTTCCACTTCTTTCGCCGAACCGTGCGGGTAGAGTTTCAATACTTCCTCAAAATCGGCGGGGTATTCTTTTTTCACCTTTTCTACAAATGCCTGTTCTTCGAACGGAGCGCCCTGCATAAAAGCCACCCCCGGAATTTCAGCCGAGTTCCAGCCCAAAAGCAGCGGTATTTGTGCCTGCTGGCCGGCGCTGAAAATTTCCGGAATTGTTTTGGGCAAAAAGTAGCCGTCGATTACCACGGGAAATCCGAAACGTTTGGACTCGTTGTACATCTCGTAGATATCGCGGGCAGGCAGGGCTCTCAACTCTTTAATGGTCGAATAACCGGCCGTTTTTGCAAATTCCGCACCGATTTTTTCTCCTTCCGCCAGGGTTATCGGCGACATGGTCGGGTTGATGCCCGCACCGCTCTCGCCGATGGCGCCCGCGATGAGCCGCCGCGACAGCGGGGAAGCCATCTGGTAACTCACGCCGATGGAGCCCGCCGATTCGCCGGCGATGGTCACCTTGGCGGGGTTGCCGCCGAATGCGGCGATGTTTTTTTGCACCCATTGCAGAGCGGCCAACTGATCGAGCATGCCGTAGTTGCCGGAAGCCTTGTAGGGCGCTTCGGCGCTCAGTTCGGGGTGTGTGAAAAAGCCGAAAATATTGAGGCGATAGTTGCAGGTAACCACCACGATGCCCTCTTTGGCCATACTCTCGCCGTCGTAGCGCGGTTCGGAGCCGTCGCCGGCCACGTTGCCGCCGCCGTAGAAATATACGAGCACGGGCAGGTCTTTGCTGTTGCGTTTGGCGGGTGTCCACACGTTCAGGTACAGGCAATCTTCGCTGACGCCGTCGGAACGTGAGTTCATATCGCCCCAGACAAACGTCTGCATGGGCCGCGGACCAAATTTTTTGGTCTCTTTCACCCCTTTCCAGTTGGAAGGCGGTTGCGGGGCTTTCCAGCGCAGCGCGCCCACGGGCGGCTGGGCGAATGGAATGCCGAAATAGGTTTGAATACCTGTTTTCGTATCGTAATCGCCTTCAATGGTACCGTTGGCGATGGTGGTTTGGACGGGGAAACCGTTGCGGTTTTGCGCAACGGCGGCGAGGCTGAGTATCAGACACAGCAAAAGGAGGATTTTTTTCATACTTGAAATGGTCGAAAATGTTTGGCTAAAGATAGCGCCCTCCTTTTTTTGAAAGGTAAAACTTTTTCAAAACCCCGGTTTTACCTTATTGAGATTTATAGAGGTCAGACACGGTAGTATAATGCGCTCCGATTACTCCCGAAGCGAACACCTTCGATTCCTCCAGTTTCAAATCCATTTTCTGCCGGATATCGCGAAACAGGGGAATACCTGCTCCCAGCAATACGGGATTGATGAACAGCCAGTATTCGTCGATCAGGCCTTGGCGCATCAGCGCGTGCGAGGCCGACGGGCTGCCGAAAATGGCAATGTTCATATCGCCATGGCGTTTGACGGCTTGTATTTCTTCGAGCAGGTTTTCGCTGCCGATGATCTTCGTATTGGTAATCTCGTGGCTTTTCATGGAATTGGAAATCACCACTTTAGCCACGCTATTGTACCAGCGGGAGTGGTGCTTGTCGTGTTTCGATGCTTCGGGCTGTTCGCCGGCCGTGGGCCAGTAGGCATTCATCATTTCGTACGTGATACGCCCGTACAGGGCCGTGTCGGAGTGGTCGGTGAGACGGGCTGCGTAATCGAAAATTTCTTCGTCCACCCGGATCCAGTCCATTTCGCCGTTTGGGCCGGCCACGAATCCGTCGAGGGATACGTGCATGAAGAGAATGAGTTTTTTCATGGCTCTGTAGTTTTGAGAGTCTCTCACAAAACTACGAACATTCCCGGTGTTTTACCACAAGCATGAATGATCCCGAATTTTGTGAGTGAACCTAAAACTATGAATGGCGGCCTTTTTCGCCTGGAATAATAACGAATGCCGGTTTGTCATCCTGTCGGGGCCCGCCCACTCTACGACGCATTTTTGACCATTTCCCCTCGTAGAGTGGACGGGCCCCGACAGGATGACAAACCGGCATTCGGTTATTATTTGAAACGTAAAAATTGGGGCTGACTCATGTTTATGGCATAAAAACTACTCTTTTACAAACCTGCTATTTACAGAAATGCCGCCCGACCGGATGATGATCACATACACACCTGCGGGCAGGCTGCTGACGTCGGTAGCAATCATTTCCGTTTCGGCAGGCAACTCCAGTGTTTTCACGGTTTGGCCGATCTGATTGACGATCTGCAAGGAAATATTCTTTTCGCCGAATCGCGAGAAAGCGATATTCAGCGCGCCGGAAGCGGGCGTCGGAAACATCGTGACGCTTGGCTCGTCCGTTTCGATGGTCAGCGTCCGGATCGGCGAATATTCGAAGGTACCGTCGAGATCCAGTTGGCGCAGGCGGAACAAATAGGAACCGTTGGTGAGTTGCGGAACGGTGAAAGTATAGTCGTACCGTGCATCGGCAGCCACGAATCCCATTTTTTTGAATTCCAATCCCGCACCGGCAGCCATTTCAATCTCGAAACCCTGATTGGCTGTTTCGGAGGCCGTTTGCCAGGTCAGTAAGGCATCGCGGCGGTTTTTGGCCTGTACCTGGAAATTCAGCAATTCTACCGGCAATGGCCCCTGCACTTCGAATTCATTGGAGATATCGAAAAAAATGTTGTTTACTGCCCGGATCATAACGCGGGCCGTGGTGGTGTTCAGGTTGGGCATGATGACGGACCGGGTGCCGTTGTTGGGAGTATTAGCCGCCAGGGTAATGGGGAAAGTGTAGCCGCCGTCAGAGGAGAACAGGATGTCGATATTGTTGCAACTCACAGGTGCGCCGGTAGTGCCGCCGACATTCCAGGTAATCGTTGCGGAAGAATTGGGCGTGTAGGAATTGTTTAAATTATTCACATAAAACGGCCCGATACTGCCACTTACGGTAATCGACACACTACTATTTACAGTTGCACCGCCGGTTTCGCGGTTGTCGCGCACGGTGAGCCGATGCGTAGTGGTAACACCCACTGACGGAAGTTTGTCGCCTATGCCCTGATAAGTCTGATCAAGGATTTTTTCCAGTCTGGGGTAAATACGCTCCCCGGAAGATTCAGGCGAATAGGAGCGGAAAAACGGTGGTTGTGCGGTATTGTTAAGTGTGCCCGCATTAGGTGTTACCGTCCCGACATTGGTACCTTCCCAGCAGAACGTGAGCGCATCGCTGCCATTGGGGTCGGTGGCACTACCCGTTAGCGAGAACGGTGTCTGGTTGGGGATCGTTATGGCCGATGGCATGCTGATGGATGGCAGCGAATTGCCGGTGGAGGTATTGGTAGGGCAACTTCCGCCCCAGCCCGGGCTGGTATTTGTAAAGTAGGTGTACGCTTCCTCGTAATTCACCGTGTGGAATTGCAGAATCGGGCCGTAGGTCGATTCATAATCATCTGAACCACAAGTGAATCCGTAACTCATGATGGTGGCCCCCGAACCGGGCTCTACGGACGTGCCCGGGTTGCGCGTGGTACACACCGGAATGGAGCTGTTGTAACTGTGGTTCATACCGAACTGGTGGCCAATTTCGTGGTATACCAACTGGTCGTTGTATACCTGTGGGTAAGAATTCAGGTCGCACATGCTGGAAACGCCGCGCCCTTTTTCCACGCTGTAACATACGGATTCCAGAGAGGCTACGCCGCCGCCCGAGCCGCCGATATAGCCGAATACATGGCCCACATCATAGTTAGCGCTGCCCACTACGTTATCCAGGTTGGTTTGATTCTGGCTCAACATGGTACCCTGATTTGCATTGTTGTACGGGTCGTTAACAACATCCGTATACACCAGATTGGTACCTGTGACGAGTGTAAAGGAAACGCACATTTCCACGCGGTACACGGCCGCCATGTTGTTGACGAAGTTAACGATATAGGCATACGCAGTATTGACGTTTCCATTTCCATACTGCGGATGAAGCGTAAACTCCGCGTCGGCCGCAATGGCCAGATCGTACGTGCGCAGCGTGGCGCCGGTGTTGTTGCGGTAATCGGCAGACATTCCCCCGGGCATTCTCCCGGAAAGGTCATGCGGTTCATCGACGCCGCAGCGGTAAATGGGCGCGCGATCGGGTGTGCGGACATCGCCGACGTTGTAACACAGATACATACCGCTGCCCCGCTCGTACGATTCGAAGTACACCGCATCGCCGTTTACGTTAAGAATGATACCGCCGAAACCGTTGCAGGTGAGGCTGAACCGGATCACACGTTCCGCATGTTTGGAGCCATGGCCGGTGTAGGTTTTAATGTCGGGGTGTTCGGCGGCGATGGCAGGCGCGAGAATAGGCGATTCGTGGATCAGAAATACCTCCGTTTGTCCGTTGGGAAGTGGAATTTCGAGGGGCATGCCCGGGCCATCGTCCTCAAATTCCATTGGTGCGGTTGCGACGTATTGCCGCAACCCGGCCTCGTCGATACGCATCAGTGCGTATTTCAAAATGGAAGGTTTGACAGGATAATCGCTGCGCGTTTTTTCATGCGCCAGCACCCGGAAAAAGTTGTTTTGTGAAAAGGAAGGAAGCCCAAGAAAAACGACAGGCAGAAGCAGCGCCATGCGCCGAAGCAGGTAATAGTGTATCATATATTAAAATCAGATTATTGACGTGCAATTCATTTGGTTGTAGTAAGGCAGCGTGTGGGGAAAGGGCACAAAGTTCCAGCCTGCGGGGAGCAGGGGGAAATAAGCCGGGGGGACAAAAAGGGGGACAATGAAAACAGCACGTAAATAATATGTTGTTTTCATTTATTGCCTTCTGGGGAAGAAGACTTAGAACTGTTGTAAAAAATCTTCCAGGCTTTGTCTCTCGGCGAGGGCAAGTCTTTTGCGGAGCCGCGCACGGCCTTTTTTGATAGTCGATTCGGAAACGCCCAGCATGGTGGCAATTTCAGAACGGGTCAGATTGATTTTGAGTAAGAGACTCAGGCGCTCTTCCGCGTTTGTAATATCGGGAAATGCCATGCGCAGGCGATGCAGGTATCGCGGGTAACTGTGTTCGAATTGTTGTTTAAACGTCTGCCAGTCTTTTTCCGTCAGGATACGAAAATTATATAGATCACCGGAATTGGGATCGTCGTCTTCCGCCGGTTCGAAAGGATGGGGCGGCCCCGCTATTTGTTCCAGTTCGAGCAGGCGGGCATTTTTTGCCACCAGCAATTGTGCAAAATTCTGCAATTGTTCGCGGCTGTGCAGCAAAGCCTGCTGGGATCGTTTCGCTTTTTCCCGCCAGTACAACAAACCGGCACCGATCGCGCCAAGCACGAAAAACAGAATGCCCAGCAGGAGATTTCGTCGTGCTTCAGAAGCCTGTTCCCGGGCCCGGAGCACTTGAATTTCCTGCTCTTTTTCGCGGGTTTGGTACTGTATTTCGAGGGTTTTGACGGCTTTGTTTTTTTCCTCCGAAAGAATGGAGTTTTTCAGTCCGACAGACTTTCGGTATAAATCCAGCGCCGTGCGGTGGTCGCCGCGTGTTTCGGCTACAAGCGACAGCAGTTCGATAGCGCGGGCCTGCACGTGTATCTGTCCGGAGCTATCGGCATTTTGCAATGCCATTTGCAGGTACCGGCTGCCTTCGGGCAGGTTGCCGGCGTGGCGGTACGCATCGCCCATATTGAGGTACATGCCCGGCACCAGGAAAACTTCGCCCGATGCATGCATCAGCATCAGGGCGGTATCGAGCAACGGAATCGCCTCCTTCCATCGTCCTTCATCGCTGTAGGTAAATGCCAACTGGTTGTAGGCGGCACAGCGTTCGATTTCCGAACCGTATTGTTTGAGGATATCGAAGCCTTTCTGCGTGGCTTGCATTTTTTGCTCTTTCATGCCCGCATGACCGTAAAATGCCGCCAGGGTAGCGTACGTGCGACCAATGCGCGAGGAGTCGCCACTGCGGATAAAGGCTTCCAGTACCGGCTCGCCGATCGAAATGGCTTTCGGCAATTCGCCGAGCCGGTCATACACGCAGGCCAGATCCAGTTTGGAATCGTAATACGGGAAAGAATCGGCTTCCACGGCCGCCGAATCCATGGATTGCTGAAAATAAGCGATCGCCTGGCGGTAATCTCCGGCATATGTAGCCGAATCGCCCAACTGGTTGAGCCGTATCGAAGCGACGCTGTCTGCCAGTTCTTCATAAGAAGGCACGTGTGTTTCAGGCTGATTGGCACGGGGTGTGTCGGAGCAGGAAAACAGGATAAAAACCGATAGCAATATCCCTGTGACAGACGCACAGGATTTCCAAAACGTGGAGATTATCATTATTTCTGCGCTTTTTTAATGGCAGCAAGATAGATTTTCCGGATGTTGTTTTTTTCTTCCCGCTCGCAAATGGCCTGTGCTGCCGGGAGGAGTTCCGCGTTCAGGGGTGTTTTGATCTGGATGATTTCACCCAGCGCGCACGCAGCGCTCCAGCGCACTACGGTGCCTTCATGCTCCGAATTGGCCAGTAAATTGCCAATAGCCGTTTCCAGCCGGTCGGGAAAAAGATGCGCAATATTGCCGATCACTTTGGTTTTATCCTGTAGCAGGTCGTTGACGGACATGTTTTTTGACTGCAAAATTAACGCAAACAACTTCTGAACACCAACTCAATCGAACGGCAGCAACTCCGGTTCCAGGTAGGTTTTTCGCGCCGTTTCGGAAATTAAAATATCCGTGGCGTAATGCTGGAAAATCAGGTCTTTGAAATTGTATTTCAGGCGCGGATTGTCGTTTATAAACCCTTGAAAGTCATCGCATTCCGTTTTTAACATAAAGTGATGAACAGCACGTACGGCCGCAATCGTCAGCGTCTCGTGGTATTTGTCGGATGCGCCCAGCAAGGCTGTGTAATGCTGCAATTGCGTGCAAACGTTTTTAACCGCCTGTTCCACCCCGTATTTTTTCAAATG
>JAKQJD010000118.1 GCA_029561355.1 Bacteroidota bacterium
AACATCGGTTACCACCACATCCACCACCTGAACTCGCTGGTGCCGAACTACGAACTGGCGCGCTGCCACCACGAAAACCCGGTGTTCGACCAGGTGGCCAATGCCCTCACTTTCCGCGAAAGCCTGCGCTGCGTTTTTTACAAATTGTGGGACGAGGATCAGGGGAAGATGGTGACGTGGAGGGAGTATTTTGGGAAGAAATAAGTTGGGGGATGATGGGTTGATGGGTTTATGAGTTGATGGGTTTATGGTTGATGAGGGTTGATAAGGTTGATGAGGGTTGATATTCGGCCACTCGAAAAACAAGGAATCCCCCCTTTTCGAGCGGCCGAATATCAACCTTATCAACCCTCATCAACCATAAACCAATAAACTCATAAACCCATGCGGTCCGCCATAAAGTTTTAATAAATGGATGCGACAAAAAGATTTGCAATATCGTTCTTTGACATTATTTAGATTAAACAGATTTCGCCATGGGTCAAGCAAAGGCAGTATCGATACGTCAAAAGATAGCGCTTGCACATAAGCAAGGTTGTTCTTACAGCAGTTTGGCACGGGAATACAGTATGAGTTACAATACGATTCGTAGCATATGTATACGCTACGAATCCTCGGGTGAATTAGGGTTGATTCCTCATTATGGTAATTGTGGTCGTTTGATCAGTAAGGATTCAGAGCGATCATTTCGGCTAGTTCGGTTGATCAAGCATCTTCATCCTGATTGGGGTATAAGTTATATTTTGGTACGACTTGGGTTGGAATATCCCGACCTGTCTTTTCAAAGCGAAAGGCGTTACCAACGCCGCATAGCATTTAAGCGGACCAAAGTGCCACCAAGTCAAATTCCCGCTGTTAATTCAGAGCGTGCACGTCTTGCGCACGACACCTGGCAGATAGATGCTAAAGAGCGTATAGGCTTGTCAGACGGCAAAGAGTATTGTTTTTTAAACGTCACGGATGAAAAAACAGCAGCGTTGTTAAAGACCAAAACTTTCCCCCCTGGGGCGGATTAGTCAGATACCCTTGCTACAAATAAGAGCATTACTGATTAATTTATTCCAACAATGGGGCTTGCCAGCGGCTATCCGCACAGACAATGGTGAACCATTTGGAGTGCCCACACGGGATGTGATTCCCATTTTGTCCTTATGGCTAGTGGCTTGGGGAATTAAACCCATTTTGAACCGTCCAAGCCGTCCGCAAGACAACGCTAAAGTAGAAAGCAATCAAGGAACAGCCAGTCGTTGGGCTGAAGTCTACAAGTGCCAAAACCTGGAACAAATGCAGCAACAACTGGATCAGGCTTGTCTAATCCAAAGAAATCATTTCCCTGTTAAACGCATTGGAAAAACCACTCGAAACGAGGTATTCAAAGATCTTTACACTCCAGCCAGACCCTTTGAAGAGGCCTGTTTCAATGAAAAAAATGCGTATGCATATCTCGCTAAGGCGGTATATCCCAGAAAAGTAAGCACCGTAGGATCAGTATCCATTTATGGGAAACCTTTCCAAGTGGGAGCAAAACACAAAGGAATAACAGTCTTCGTCAAATTTGATCCAGACAATATCCAATGGCTTTTTCTGGATCAGCATGGAAATTTAGTCGTTTCAATTTCCGATGCCCGGTTCTCCAAAGAAAACTTGTTTAATCTAACTGTATGTCAAAGAACTGATTCATTAAATCTTTCTGTCGCCGAAACTCACTAAAACTTTATGGCGGACCGCAACCCATAAACCCATAAACCTTTACAACCTTCATCAATCTTCCAGTTTCCGAAGAATGGTCGTTCGGGTAAAGTCGGGCGTATATGGCACGGGCGCCCGCAGGTGTAATTCCGTACGGTACTTCGAGGCAAACAGTTCTTTAAACGGCGCCAGGTAATAAGGTCGTTCAGTATTATCCACGACCAGCAGTCCTCCTTTTTTTAAATGGGGCAGCGCCTGCTGAATGCATGAAGGCCGGGCGCGCCCGTCGACGAGGATAATGTCGAAGTGATTTTCGGGGAACGGGTCGATGCTGCGGGCGTATTGCTCAAAACTCATGCTTGCCAAATCAAGAGATTTCGAGCCGCTTTTGAAATTGGCCGGGTTTTCATGCGATTTGTTTTCAAGGCCGGCTATTTTTTCGGGTGATACGTGAAATCCTTTCCAGTTCTGGTAATGTTTGTTTTGTACCACTTCCGTCAGGATCTTGAACCATTCTGCATTGTCTTCCACGGTTACTACTTCCGCGACACGTTTACAAAAAAACAGGGTAGAGCCGCCGCCGCCGAATTCGAAAACCCGGGATTCGGCCTGAATATGTTCCTGCAAGTAGTTCAGCGCAGGGAAAGTAATCCACGCCCATTCATCCGAAACGGACGTACGTCCTTGCTGGAAGGAAGAGCGCCATTGACCGTAATACGACCAGATTTGTTTGAAATGGGCCGGGCTTTCAGCATGTCGAAAGGCTTGCCAGGCGAAAAAAGGCAGGGATTTTTTCCAGGACATTACAAGAAATTTGCGCAAAGAAACCAATTAATTAATGATTGTAGCATAGATGCCATGCCCTTTTCCTAAACCGGGAAATCATTGGCCGACACATCCGACAGGCGATTTGCATCGAAAAAATCGAGGATTTAAAGTCTGCCTGCCGGTAGGTGAATGGACCCAAAATGTCGCCATTCCTCCAATTTCCAGCATCCTGTTTTTGTCAATATATTCTACATTTGTACATATTTTATTGTTTGCAAACCAGCATCCTTAATTATCCCCTATATACCTTATGAAATATTCCTTCCTTCCAATTTTATTGAGTTGCCTGCTTTTTTCTACCCTTTCCCATAGTCAGTCCTGCGTACAGGGTATTATAAATATCTACACACCTGTACAGGGCTTCGAATGTGACGGCAACACCGTGCTGGTGCAAAATACGACCGGTTTTCAGGCAGGTGATCTCGTTCTGCTCATACAGATGCAAGGCGCCGGTTGTGACTTGAGTAACACGGCTGCTTTCGGAGAAATTAACCAACTGAACAATGCGGGCAATTACGAAATCAATCGAATCGCAGGTCTTCAAGGAAACAAAGTGCTGCTGCAATACCAGCGTACTCGTAATTATGATATTTCCGGAAAAGTACAATTGGTGCGCATTCCAGAATATGAAGACGTAAACGTATGTGACCTGAGCTGCCAGCCATGGAACGGTACTACCGGCGGCGTCCTCATTTTGCGTGCCGGCGGACTGGTAAACATGCAGGGACCTATTGACGTATCGGGTAAAGGATTCCGGGGAGGTGCTCTGAATAATAACAGCGGTTCGCCTTCCAATCATGAAACACAGTTTATTTATCCCCCCGATCCATTCTTTTCTGCTGCCAAAGGAGAAGGCATCACGTCAATCCCGGCTAATATTTCTTACGGGCGCGGCAAGATCGCGAACGGCGGCGGTGGCGGGAATGCGCACAATTCAGGCGGCGGCGGCGGCGGTAGTTTAGGCGGCGGCGGCCGGGGCGGTACGGAATTTTCGCACACAGTACCGAATCTCAACACCTTCGGCATTGGCGGTTTGAGTCTGGCGGGTAGCAACGACAGGGTTTTTATGGGCGGCGGCGGCGGAGCAGGCAATGCAAATGACTTTGTAGGTTCGGGTGGCGGCGATGGCGGCGGTATCGTCATTATCCTGGCCGAATCCATCGTATCCAACGGATTTAGTATCCTTGCTAACGGCGAAAATGTTGCAGGTGGGAGCGCCAACAACGATGGTCAGGGCGGCGGCGGCGCAGGTGGCATGGTGGCAGTGTATGCAAATTCAATATCCGGCTCATTCAACGTACAGGCTACTGGCGGCAAAGGAGGCAACAGTATTTTTTTGCAGGCGCCCGACCAGTTGATAGGCCCTGGCGGCGGCGGCGGCGGCGGCGGCGTGATTCTTTATCACAATACTTCCGGCATAAACAGCACCCTTGCAGGCGGCGTACACGGATTAGCAAACGGAAATATCGCATACGGATCTCAAGACGGGTTTTCAGGCGCCATACTCAGCAATATTTCCATTCCATTGGATACCATACTTGCCGGTCCTCAGCCGGACATGACCATCGTTCAACCCAGTTGTCAGGGAATAAATGATGGTTCCATTCAGGTTACGACGACCGCCGCTTCGTATACACTGGAGGGCGTAAACAATTCGACAGGCTTCTTCAATAACCTGGACACGGGAACGTACACGATTTTTCTTGTATTCTCCGACGGTTGTGAAGCATCCGGTACGGCGGTGCTAACAGCAGGAACAGGGCTTACGCAGGAATTTCGTTATGAAATTTGTCCGGGCGACAGCATTACGCTGGATGGGGTAACCTATCATTCGTTCGGGAGTTTTACCGATACTCTTCCGGCGCTCGAAGGTGGCTGCGATACCGTGCGCATCGTTCATATCATGGAAGCGGCGTTCTTCCTGGCCTATGAAAATTACGAGATTTGTCCAGGTTCGTCCATCATCATTGATGGGGTTGAAATTTTTGAGCCGGTTACGGTTTTTGATACAATTCAGAATTCGGCAGGAACAGGCTGCGATACACTGCTGAAAAAAATGGTCGCCTGGGCCGATTCACCCCAGTTGAGCGATACGATCACTTTTTGTCCGGGCGATACGGTGTACGTGGGTACGCTGGCTTTTACGGCGCCGTTTCTTTTTACAGATACGATTCCCGCACTGGTCGGCTGTGATACGCTGCGAACCACTGTTGGGATCTGGAACGAGATTCCACAACTTACCCATGATACATTCCTTTGTCCGGGAGAGATCGTGCGGATCGACGACATTGTGTACACTGCACCGGCAGAAATTTACGAGATACTTCCTGCGGGCATTGGTTGCGATACGGTGTTGCTGCACATTCTCCGGCTTTATCCGCTGCCATCACAACATTTTTTGGACACAACTGCTACATTGTGCGCCGGTGATCCGGTGGTGCTACGCAGTCCCTACCCGGATGCCGTGTGGAATGACGAGGTGGAATCAGAAGTTTTTTCCGTGACGATGCCGGGTATCACCACGGTTTTGTACCCCGATGAGCACGGTTGCCGGCACCGGGATACGATTCGGGTGAAGACCTGCTGCAACCTGGAAACGATATATGTGCCGAATGTTTTTTCTCCCGGCCGGGACGTAGCCGGCAATATTTTCCGGATCAATACGTCTCCGTTTTGCGTGCTGCACAACCTGAAAATTTATAATCGATGGGGAGGGCTGTTGTTTCAGACGGACAACCCCGAAGTGGGCTGGGATGGTATTTACAAAGGAAAATACTGTGAACCAGGCGTGTATGTCTGGATATTGGAAACTACAGAAAGTGAAGGTGGCAAAAGAACACAGTTGCGGGGAGATGTGACCATTACCAGGTGATGGCTCAGGACAGTTTGGCGGATACAGGTTTCCCTTTCGATATTACGAATGGAGAACACCGAACCAATGCTCCGTAAATCACGACGGATCACCGGGATCTTGTTCTTGCTTTTTCGGTATAATAACACCGTGAAAGCGCAACAGGTGGTTCGGCGCTGCTTCATTGTAAATACAGAGAATGAGGCTGTTGCGCTGGTTGCGTTCTCTGGAAAAAAGAATTTTAATGGGATTGTGGATGTAACCGCGTTCTGCAAAAAGTTGCAGTTGCTGCTGGCGCGGCCGCCGGAAGAGTTTCAGATCGTCGGCAGAAGCGGGGATAGGCACGTCGCCGTAACCCTCCTCCTGAAGGAATTGTTTTACCATATCGTAGGTATATGCCAGCCGTGAACCACCGAAAGTACTCCGGTATTCCCAGCCGTCGCTATAGCCGCCGAGGTGTTCTGTACCTTCCGGCGGGAATTGTTCCCGGATAGGCACATGCGGCTCTTCGGGCGCCTGTTCTGCGGCTTCCGGCATTTTTTCTTCCTCTTCTATAAAACCAAATTCGTCGTATTGCATTGTAGCGATCATCGCATGCAAAAATACAAAAATATGCAAACCCACCTTCTTACTATTGGCGATGAAATCCTCATCGGCCAGATTGTAGACACCAATTCACCCTGGATGAGCCAGCAGTTGAACCTGCGCGGCATGTCAGTAAATGGTAAAAGCAGCGTTGGCGACACCCGGCAGGCTATCATCGACGGCATCGGGCATGCGGCATCCAACGCGGATGTTGTAATCATGACCGGCGGACTTGGACCAACCAAAGATGATATTACCAAAAAAACGCTCGCCGAAATGTTCGATTCCGACATGGCGTTTCATTCTCAAACGTTTGAACAGATCGAAAGTTATTTTACCAAAATAGGCCGTACCGCGCCGCCGGCCATGCGCGACCAGGCAACTCTGCCGGTAAAAGCCACCATCCTGACCAACAAGGTAGGCTCCGCTCCCGGGATGTGGTTCGAACGTGCCGGTAAAATATTCGTTTCCCTGCCGGGTGTACCCTTCGAAATGGAATACCTGATGACTGCGGAAGTGCTGCCTCGTCTGCAACAGCGTTTTCAGCAACGCCCCATCGTGCATCGCACGTTACTTACCGCCGGAGAAGGGGAAAGTAATATTGCCCGCCGCATCGAGGCATTTGAGGATGCGTTGCCCGCCCAAGTCAAACTGGCTTACCTGCCTGCGCTCGGGCAGGTGCGCCTGCGGCTTTCCGGTACCTGGGAAGGCGAGGTAACACCCGATGCGGAGACACAACTCACTCGCCTGGTAGAAGCGAAAAAGGCTGAATTGCAGGCACTTATACCCGATTTGATTTACGGTGAAGAAAAAGAAAGCCTGGAAGAAGTGGTGGGTAAAATTCTGCTGGCACAAAATAAAAAATTCGGAACCGCCGAAAGTTGTACCGGTGGATATGTGGCGCATCTCATGACGTCGGTGCCGGGCGCTTCGTCTTATTTTCCCGGCGCAGTGGTATCGTACTCCTATGAAATGAAAGAAAAACTGCTGAACGTGAGCCCGGATACGCTCCAGCATTTCGGCGCAGTAAGCGAAGAAACGGTGAAGGAAATGGCGCTCGGTGCGCTGGATACGCTTGGTCTGGACGTTTCTGTTGCTATTTCCGGCATTGCCGGTCCCGGCGGCGGCACACCCGACAAACCCGTCGGAACGGTCTGGATGGCTGTCAGCGACCGAAACAGGACGATAGCGGTGAAACACGTATTCGGCCGCGACCGGATGAAAAACATTCAACTCACAGGCACCTACGCGCTTAACCTGGTGCGGAAATTTCTGCTGGGGCAGATTTGAGAGTTGATGAGGGTTGTGGGTTGATAGGTTGATGAGTTTATTGGTTTATGAGGTTGATAAGGGTTGATGAGGGTTGATGAGGGTTTATAAGGGTTGATATTCAGCGGCTCGGTAAAAGAAGCAATTTCCTTCTCTCCGAGCCGCTGAATATCAACCCTCATAAACCCTTATCAACCCTCATCAACCCTTATCAACCTCATAAACCCTTATCAACCTCATAAACCCATAAACCAATAAACCCTTATCCCCTCCCCTCACGGCACGAGCGTCATCGCCATTTCCAGCACCCTGTCCTTCCCTGCCAGCACTTCCGCTTTTTCGTTGCGGCAGAATACATCCGGCGCTACGCCGATGCCTTCATAACTTTTGCCGTCGGCAGCGCGGTAATCGCCTACGGAAATTGTGTACATCCATCCGTTCCAGGTTTCGCGCATGATATTGTCGCTGAAAGCGCCGGAAGTAGTATCGCCCAGTTGCTGCACGGTTTCCATGCGGTTCATGGCCCAGGTAAAAGTCTCGCCGGCACTGCCGGTGGCCCGGGAAGTGAGCAAAATGACCGGTTTCGTGAATTGTGAACTGCCCGTGGGCTCGACATACCATTCGACCCCCGGACCAAAATCGGTTTTTTTCGGGCCGTTCCGCTTGCGGACAGTCATGTACAGGCTCCGGGTCGTGGCAAACCTTCCGGCGATGTATTGCGCCGCCGGGTCGAAGCCGCCGGGGCAATCGCGGATGTCGAGTACGATGGCCCGGGTATTTTTCAGCCCGTTCAGGGCCTGTTCGAGGGCCGTTTCCACCGGTTTTATTTTATCGGGAAAACTGCTGATGTGCATATATCCGATGTTGTCGGCCAGTGTACCCCATTGCAAAAAATCACCGGCTTCGTGCCAGTTACTGACGTACGTTTTTACCACATCCAGATCGAATTCGTCAAAAATAAAAACACCGTTCGTCAGGTCGTTGCTCCAGCGTGGCAGGTCGGTGCCCGCCGGGAATAAGGTAATGTGGTGGTCGTTGAGATGGCCCAGCATTTGGGTGACAACCTGATACAAGCCTTCTTCGTCGGTGCCTTCCTGTACCTGCGGCCGGTAAACGGCGTACAGGCTGTCCCAATCAAGATGTTTTGCTTCGAACAGCCCGTAGTAGGCGTCGAAGTCGTTCCATATCTGATCAAAATTGCGCACCGCGTTTTTATCGGCCGGGTCTTCCGGGTAAAAAGGTGCGGTGCAGGATGCCAGGCCGAGCAGTGCGGCGAGCATAAAAAATTTCTGTTTCATAACGTTTCAATTTGAAAATGAAGGGGGAGCATTAATACGTCCAACTCAACGTAGCGCTTACTTTTTGTCGCTGCAGATCGAGTGGGCGCGGCAGTGCATCATGGCTGCGCTCAAAGCGGTAGGTAGCCGCCGCCTGCCAGTGGGTGGTGAGTTGGTATCCGAATTGTACGAATCCGGTCCAGCGGCGGTGTTTATCGGGACCATGCAGCGTCGTATTTCCGAAAAAACCATTCCAGCGTGTGCCACCGGGTTGGGAAACAGTGCCGTCATAGCGCATCCGGGTGACGAGCGCCGCCAGCGTAGCCGTAATACCGGCAGAAAAAAACATGCGACCAGTCTCGGGCCGGTAATCCAGTTGAAAACGCGGAGCAACCGAAGCCGTATGCATCAGGCCGGGACGTACGAAACCGTCGGAATAAAAAAATTGATCCGAGACCATGCCGCCGGCCGACATCCGCAAATCGCGGTCGGGAGCGGTCAGGCCGCGCAATAAATAAAACGAGGCTTCTACAGGCGTCCACGGTACCACGACCGGCACCCGCACCGTATCGCGTACGCCGTGGATATCCTCTTCCAAAAACACAACCGAACGCCCGGGATGCCCGACGGCCTGCAAATGCCCGCGCCCGACCGACAGATCGAAACCGCTTTGCCAGTGCTTGCTACGATGCTGCCATTGTAAACCGGCCTGCGGAATAAAGCCTTTGTAAGGCAATACGGAGGTGTTTTGATCGAGCAGTTCGGTTTTTTCCAGGCCGACTGAAAATCCGAGCGTGTGTTGAGCCGTTGCCGGCATACTTAAAAAGGCCAGCACGACTGCGAGCGCAGTTGCTGAAATCCATTGAAAGGGTGTTTTCATCATGAAAAAGTGGGTGAAAAGAATGCCGGCGTCCGGAAATATTTCCTGCCGGATGCCGCAAATGTGGCGGGCTTTGCAGCAGGCCGGCAAGGCGGAAAGGAATGGAACGTCCTTTTTGCGGAGCGAAACCGCCGCCTCCGGAGCGAAACGGCCCGACGCTTGAGGGCATGATCCGGCCGTTTGATTCCCTTTTTTCGTTCCTCCGGCCCTTTAGTGCTGGAAAATTTGGCGGCGTATTTTCATCTTTGAACAAAAAATCATGCAGCAACCCAACCGCCGGCTGATCCTGTTTTCCGGAGCGCTGGCTTTTATTCTTTCCAATGCGTATTCCATTGCACAGGATACGGAACACGGCTGGCGGTGGAAAATGTTGTCGTTTGCAGGCGTGTCGTTGGCTATAGCGTTGCACTTCTATAGCCTCTTCGTAGTGGCCGCCTGGATGCAGCGGCGGTATCCGGGCTTGCCGCTCACCCGCCGCAGGCTCGAACGCACGTTTCTGTACGGCATACCAACCATTGCCTTGCTCATTGCAGGAACGGATACGCTCCAGCAATTTTTAGAAGGGCGTCCGGTGGTCAATCCATTTACACCCATGGCTTTGTTCGGTTTCTTCATACAGGGGCTGGCGATCGGCATTTTTATCATTGCCCTGAGCGAAGCGGTGTATCAATACCGCCAGTTGCAGCAGATGGAACGTGAAAAACAGGAGTTGCAGCGCCTCAACTGGATGGCCCAATACGACAGCCTGAAACAGCAGGTAAATCCTCATTTTTTGTTCAACAGCCTCAACAGCCTGAGTTCGCTGATCGCCGTAGATCCGCAAAAAGCCGAAAAATTTGTGGAAGAAATGAGCGAGGTATACCGCTATCTGCTGCAAAGTAGTCGCGACGAACTGACCCTGGTCGGCGCGGAAATCGGTTTCCTGCGCTCCTACCTGCATCTGCTCAAAACCCGCTTCGGAGATGCCCTGCGGGTCGTTGTCGAGGTTCCACAGGAATTCCACCGCTACCGGATTCCGCCGCTCACCCTTCAGTTGCTGATTGAAAATGCAGTAAAACACAACGCGGTCTCTTCCGGTCATCCCTTACAACTGCATATTTCGGTGGTGGAAGGGTTGCGCCTCCGCGTTTCCAACAACCTGCAACCCAAAACGCAAACCATGCCTTCCGAAAAAGTAGGGCTTGCCAACATTATGGCAAAATACCGGCTGCTCGGCCAGCCGGAAGTAATCGTACGCGCCGACGACAAACATTTCATCGTACTACTCCCTCTTATTCAACCCGTTGCATTATGAAGGTCTTTATTATAGAAGACGAACACCTCGGCCTCGAACGCCTCAGCAGGCTGGCACTGGAAACAGACGCGTCTCTGGAAATCACGGGCCACGCCGACAGCATCACCAGCACGGTACAGTGGCTGAAACAACATCCGGCGCCCGATCTGATTTTTATGGACATCGAACTGGCAGACGGGCAGTGTTTCGAAATTTTTAACCAGGTGGAGGTGACCTCGCCCATTATTTTTACCACTTCCTACGACGAATATGCGCTCCATGCATTTCAGGTGAACAGTGTGGATTACCTGCTCAAGCCAGTTCGGAAAGAAGATCTGGAGCGCAGCCTCGCAAAATTGCGGCGGCTCCAGTCCGCAGGCCAGATCGCGCCCAATCTTGAAAAACTTTTACGCGAAATGGCGCAGACACGGCAGGCGCCTGAATTTCGCCGGCGTTTTCTGGTGAAACAGGGCCAGCGACTGCTGGCGGTGGAAACTTCGGAAATTGCCTATTGTGTGGCCGACGGCAAAATTTGCTGGTTGAAAACATGGGACAATCGCCGATATTTGCTCGACTATACGCTCGAACAACTGACAGATATGCTCGATCCGGCCGAGTTTTTTCGGGTAAACCGGGCGTATCTGGCGCATGTCCGGTCGATCAAAGCCATTCAGCCTTATTTTAACGGTAAACTTTTTTTAAAACTGGAACCGGCAACGGAAGAAAACGACGTGATTGTCAGCAAGGAAAAAGCCGGCGTTTTTAAGGAATGGATGGGCAAATAGTCTTTTCCTTCACACTTCTTATCCTCCCACTCCTATGTTCGAACGGAAGTCCCGCGAACCCTTTCCAGCCCGCAACATCATCGTACTGGCCGCCATTGTCCTGGCCGCTTTACTTTATGTAATCAATAGTATGAAGGAAAAACCTGCGCCACCACCACCTCTGGAAGTGCCCGCGCCGCAACTGGATACGACGGGCAGGTGATTTTGTGAGTTGTGAGTCAGGATTGTCCGAAAAATTTTGTTCGGCTACGCCTCACGTGCGTGGGAGGATGGGGACGCGGATCATGCGGATCATGCGGATTTTTGCGGATCATTTGGTGGCCTTGCGGCCACTTCTTTTAGATATTATACGGATTAAAGCCGCCTCCAGCGGAGTGAATATTCAAGGTATAAACATGAAAGAATGGGAGTGACAGATGTTGTTTTGGGCTTCGCTTATATAAATGGTCGATTGGATCTACATCCCGCCGAAGGCGGGGTTAAATCTATAAAATATCAAAAAGAAGTGGCCGCAAGGCCACCAAATGATCCGCAAAAATCCGCATGATCCGCACAATCCGCGTCCCCATCTTCCCACGCACGTGAGGCGTAGCCGAACAAAATCTTTCGTACAATCCTGACTCACAACTCACATCCCCAGCGCCTCGAAAATTTCCTCGATCTCGTCGAATGATTTGACGCCCACGCGTTCTTCTTCGCCGCCCGTAAGGTCGATCCCTGCGGGTTGGAGCGTTTCGATCAGGCCTGACCAGCGTTCGGCCGACGTATGCGCGCGAACCAGAACGGGATACGTTGCGCAGCGTTTTTTCCAGGTGTCGGGTTGCGGAACGGTGCCTGTTTCCGGGTCGATGACTCCTGTTATGTCGATCAGGAAGTACTGCACGAACGGGGATTTTTCCTGTAGCAGCCGGTCCAGATCGGGTGTTTCTCCTTTCAAAGTGGCGATTACCGGCAGGCCTTCAAAAACCGACCAGTCGGTCCCATGCGATGTAGCAGGCACCTGCACGGCATCCAGGTTGAAAAAAGCCGCCGCTTCCCGCACGTAATGGGTGGAGGCATGGGTAAATTCTCCTACCACCTTCGGGCCTTCCACCCATTCCCGGATGGCCTTCATATGCATAGGGTCGAGGTATCCTTCTGTATTTTCTTCGAGGTTAAAACCCAGGAAATCGACCTCTTTAGCGGCAAAATAGCGCGCGTCGGTCAGGTTGGTAATGCCGGAGGCTTTGATGAGCATGGCTGGTTATTCGTTATTGGTTATTGGTTATTGGGGTGGATAAGCACGGCATTTTGAAAATTTCAGACAACAAATGCGAGCATTTCATCCGCAAAGATAGGAGCACACTCCAAGGCAGCCTGCAACCCGGACAAATTAATTCGGAGGACTGCCTCCGCCGATTTTTTCAAAATACCAAACGCAACCACCCTGATAACGAATAACCAATAACAGATAACCGCTATTTAGTAGTTTTGCGGCGTACTATTCAAATCAACGACTTTTGAAAAAGCGTTTATATTTCTGGCTGTTCCTTCTTCTGACACTTTCTGTCATTGTCTGGAAACTGTATTCCAATAAAAAAGCACTGGAAACGGAAGCCGAACTCAGCAAAGTGCCGCGTGCTTTTATTCCGGTGCAGGTGACGCAACCGCAACTGGAAACCCTGGCGAATACCCTTCAGGCCGACGGTATTTTCCTGCCGGTCAAGGAAATGTTCGTCATTTCGGAAACGGCCGGCCGTGTGCTCGAAACCTATAAAAACAAGGGCGAATGGGTAACCGAAGGTGATCTGATCGCCAAGGTAGACGACGAGTTGCTGCGCATCGAACTGGAAGCCACCCAGGCTAACCTCGCCAAACTGCACAAGGACCAGGAACGCCTTACCAACCTCATAGAAGGCGAGGCGGCGCCTAAAAATAAGATCGAAGACGTGCAACTGGGTATTCTGGCCGCCGAAGCCAGGGAAAAAGGCTTGAAAAAACAAATCGCTAATACGAGTATCAAAGCGCCGATGACCGGTACCATGGGCCTGCGTTTTATCGAGCGCGGCAGCGTCATCGGTCCCGGTATTCAGGTGGCGCAGATCACCAACCTCGAAAAACTGTTCCTCATGATAAAAGTGACGGAACGCGACGTGCTGAATATTCGCAAAGGCCAGATTGTCAAGGTTTTAGCCGATGTGTATCCTGAGTCGCCTGTTACCGGCAAAGTGACGAACATCGGCCTGCGTGCCGACAATGCCTTCAACTATGATGTGGAAATAGAAGTCCCCAACCCGAAAAACACGCCGATGCGGGCTGGTATGCACGCCAAAGCGATGTTCACTTTCGATGCCAACCGCCAGGGACTGACCCTGCCCCGCAAAGCCATTGCAGGCAGCCTGCAGGAAGCCAAGGTATATGTGGTGGTACAGGATTCTCTGGTAGAAGTGCGAAACATCCGCGTCGGCGGCGTTTATCACGATAAAGTAGAGATACTTTCCGGTCTGCAACAGGCAGATAAAGTGGTTGTAACCGGTCAACTGAATCTTTCGGATGGGGCGAAAGTGCAGGTGATTCAGTAGGGGTTGATGAGTTGATGAGTTTATGGGTTTATGAGTTTATGGGTTTATGAGTTTATATTCAGCCACTCTATAAACTGGAAAATCTTCACTTACCGAGCCGCTAAATATAAACCCATAAACTCATAAACCCATAAACTCATAAACCCATAAACTCATAAACTCATAAACCCATAAACCCATAAACTCATAAACTCATAAACCCATAAACTCATAAACCCATAAACTCATAAACCCATAAACCCCTCATAAACAATCAACCTCTCAACCTCTCAACACACCTCCACCTCCCGTGTCCGAACCCAAGCAACGTCCCGCTCATATTCCTGCCCTCGACGGGGTGCGGGGTATTGCGATTGCGCTGGTCATGCTGAGTCATTTCCTGCTGCTCGACTGGTGGACCGACCTGCGCTGGTATAGTTTCGTGCAGGGTGGGTGGCTGGGCGTCGACCTGTTTTTTGTGTTGTCGGGCTACCTGATCACAGGTATTTTGCTCGACACGAAGGGTCGCAGCAACTACTGGAGCGGTTTTTATCGCCGTCGCCTGCTGCGCATTTTTCCACTGTATTATACAGTGGTGATCATTACCTGGTTTGCAACGTATTTTATTGAAAATCAAAGGCCTGCGGGCTATGATTCGTTCGGCTGGTTTTTCGGTTTTGCGCCGAACATCGCCATCGGATTGAAAAACGACTGGTCGTGGCACAGCCATATTTTCAACCTCAACCACCTGTGGTCGCTGGCGGTAGAGGAGCAGTTCTACATCTTGTGGCCGCTGATGGTATACCTGTTGCCCCAGCGTTACCTGCTGGGCTTGTGTGTGCTCCTGATTTATTTCAGCACGGGCTTTCGCCACCTCACCGACGACTGGATGCAAATGAACATGTCGAGAGC
>JAKQJD010000123.1 GCA_029561355.1 Bacteroidota bacterium
CCGTGGTTGCGGGCGCTGATGCCCATGATGGTGAGCATGCACGATGCCAGCGACGTGGCGCACAGGTCGGTCGGTGAAAAGGCTTCGCCCTTGCCCTGGTTGTCGGGCGGCGCGTCGGTAATGATCTTTTGTCCGGAAAGATGGTGGGTAGCTTCGGTGCGGAGTTCACCGAGGTACTGAACGGTAGATGTCATTGAAATAGAGTGTTTGGTGTGTGGTTTTTTGTGTTTGGGGTGCATTGCTCAAGCAGAAGTACGTCCCCAGGGCAACGTTCCCCCAAACACTAAACACCACACCCCAAACACCATCAAGCCCCTTCGGGCTTGGCAGGCTGCCAATCCGGGCGCGTTTCCACAAGTTCTTCTTTATCAGCGCTTTGTTCCGCTTTTCTGCGTTCTTTTTTAGCGCGGTCTTCGGCTTCGATCTTGTCGTACGCTTTGATGATCTCTTTCACGAGGCGGTGACGCACCACATCTTCGGTAGTAAGATGAATCGTGGCGATGCCTTCCACACCTTCCAGGATATCGATGGCCTGGCGCAGGCCTGATCTCTGGTTGTGCGGAAGGTCGATCTGGCTCATGTCGCCGGTGATGACGCATTTGGCGGAAGGCCCGAGGCGTGTCAGGAACATTTTCAGTTGCAGCGGCGTAGCGTTCTGCGCTTCGTCCAGAATAATAAAGGCATGATCGAGCGTACGGCCGCGCATGAATGCGAGCGGTGCGATCTCGATCACCCGGTTTTCCATGAAAAAGTTGAGTTTATCCATGGGAAGCATATCGTCCAGCGCATCGTAGAGCGGGCGCAGGTAGGGATCTACCTTTTCTTTCAGGTCGCCGGGCAAAAAACCGAGGCTTTCGCCGGCTTCTACAGCCGGGCGGGTAAGCACGATTTTTTTCACCAGTTTATTTTTCAGTGCGCGCACGGCCAGCGCTACGGCGGTGTAGGTTTTACCCGTACCGGCCGGCCCGAGGGCAAAAACGATGTCGTTGGTGTCGACCACCTCAATCATCCGTTTCTGGTTGCGGGTTTTGGCCTTGATAGGCTTCCCGTCGCGACCGAACAGGATCGTATTTCCATTGCTGCCGTCGCCATTAACGGGAATACGCACCTCGAACGGATTTTCTCCGCCGAGCAGGTCTTCCACGGTTTGAACGGGCAGTTCCTGGTGTTCGCGCAGGTAACGCACCATCATTTCGAATTTGGCTTTGGCAGCCTGGGTGTCCTTTTTGTCGCCGGAAATTTTCACGCTGTTTCCACGGGATGTGATGGTCGCATCGGAAAAAGCCTTGCGCAAGAGGTTTAATTTGGCGTTGTTTTCACCAAAGAGTTCTACGGGATCAACGCCCTCGACGGTAAGAATGATATCGCTCAATAGTATGTCCAGTTTTCGGCAGCGGGAAGTCCATCGGCACGCAAAGGGTTGGTTCTCTGTGTTTTAGGAGTGCGATGCTTCCATACCTTTTTTGAAAATAAAAAACCCTTTTCTGCCCACAAATCTAACATAAACGGGGCTAATCTTCCAAACCAAATACCGCCGGAATTGGTTCATTAATTT
>JAKQJD010000124.1 GCA_029561355.1 Bacteroidota bacterium
GTCTCTTCGATTTCCCGCCGCAGTTCGGCACGTTCCGTTTTATCGAATGGATTGATTTCCAGCATTTTCTGCGTAAAATGCACCGTGTTCAGGTAATTCTCCCGGTGGTAACCCATCACTTTTTTCCGGCGAATAAACGAGCGGATAGCCTGTAGGTGCGAAGCCAGCAGATCGAATTCCTGCAACTCGTAAAAGATCTTGAGTTGCAGGATTTTGGCTGCCAGATTGAGTAGCAAATCCTTGTATTCGGCTTTCTGAAGCAACTGAAGCGCTTTTCCCGGGTTGTCCCGGTAATATTCGAGCCGGGCGAGGTTGAAACTGAACAGCCCTTCGCGGTGCTCTTCCTTGAGCATCGGTTTGTACGTGTGGATGAGCGAGTCTACCCATTCCAGTTCGCGCAGCACCAGCCCGATGGTGGCCGCATTCTGGTACGTGTATCGGGAAATAATGCCTTCGCTCAGGAAATACTGCCGTTCCAGGCCTTCCTTGTACAAATCGAATTGCTGCGACAGGTATTCGGGGTTACCGGCATTGTATTGCCGGATGCAATAGTTGATCGCCAGGATGTACAGGTCGCGCAATTCCTCGGCGGGAAACTGTTCCGGATACAATACCAGACATTGTTTAAACTGTTGAAAATGTGCACTTTCCGCAGGATTTACCAATGCCTGGTAACAGTGGTAATAAATAGCGACAGCCGGCTTTTTCAAAACGTCCGATTGCTCCGCATGCCGCAGCACGGCGTCCAGAAAGCCGAATTCGTAAGTAGCATTGCTCACGTTCCGGTGCGACAGCATGGCGCAGGCCTGCCAGAGTTTGCGGGCCAGGAATGCGTGGTCGAGTTGATCGGATTGCGCCTGCAGGTCCTCTTGATCGACCCGCTGGATTTCCACGTTCAAGCGGTGTTTTTCGAGCAGCAACTGATACCGTTCTTCCATAAAATCCGCATTGCGCAGTGATATCTGCTGTTGCAGGTCGATGGCTTCATTGCACACTTTTTCCGCCTGCTCCGGCAAACGCCTTTCCCGGAAAACGGCAGCCAGTTGTTTTCGATAGGCAACGCCGTTGTTGAGGAATGACTGCACAGCCAGGTACTGTCCGGTAATCTGGTACAAAAAACTCATGGCCATGCGCACGCGGTGGTCGTCGTAGTTTTCGGAGTCGAAAACCTGCTTGTATGCCAACGTTTTATCGAATGCTGCCCGGTCGTTTTTGAGCGATGCCAGCAGCCAGTCGAGCAGGGCGGGCACTTCGCTGCGCTGGTTAAAAAACGGCGTACGCACAAATTTTTTCAGTCCTTGCAGTTCCGTTTTGGATAAAGTGCGTAATAATTTCAGCAGACGGGTGTTCTCCATTTCGAATTAGAGTAGACATTTATAAAAATTATACCTACTGATTATCAAATACTTATATCAATAACTATTCCATATTTTCTGTTACAAATTTCAAATTTTGTACTTGAACGACAGCCCGCATGCCCGCACTTTTGTACTGTTCAAATTTTACAAACCAAAAACATGATCATCCTATGCGTATAGATCTCTGTACAAGTGTAAGACGCCTTCAAAACCTGCTTCTTCTTTTCATCCTATTCCTTGCCGGCGCGATGAACGCCCAGGTTACCATTTCCGGTCGCGTCACTTTACCCACCAACATCCCGCTTGACGGCTTGCCTATCTTTATCAGCGGAACGGTGAACGATATGACCCTCACCGATGTGAATGGCGAATATCATATCACCGTACCGTCAGGCGGTTCCTATTCGGTCCGTCCCTTCGCCAACGCTTACCCGTTGAACGGGGTTTCCACTTACGACCTGGCATTGCTTCGAAGGCACCTGCTCGGAATTGAGCAACTGGACAGCCCCTATAAACTCATTGCTGCCGACGTGGATGACTCCGAGGAATTTTCCCAGGATACATCGTTGATTTCCAACCTTATTTATGGCATAACCGACGAGTTTCCAGGCGGAGAATCCTGGCGTTTCATACGTGCGGATCACGTATTTACCGATCCGATGCACCCGTTCCCATTTCCCCGGACTTATGACATAACCAATCTTACGGCAGATCTGAACAATGTCGATTTTATAGGCGTCAAACTCGGCGACCTGAATTACAGTGCGTACATTTTCCTGAACGGGACCTGGCTGACGGACGATCTGCACTACGCCAGGGTAATTGGCAAGGTCACCTGGGATGAAAACAACAACTGCACGCAGGATGCATCGGAACAGCCCATAAAAGGCTGGAAAATGGTGGCTACCGGCGCGCCGGGCACCTTTGTCGTGAACACGCGTGCCGATGGTACTTATACGCTGCGATTGCCGGACGGAAATTTCAACCTTTCTCTTGTAAAACCCAACAACCTGTGGCAGGTATGCACGCCCATCCAAAACATTACTGTGGCCCAGGATGACACCCTGACGAGACATTTCTCCGTTCAGGCCGACAAATACTGCCCCCACCTAGAAGTAGATCTCACTTCGGCCTTGCTCCGGCGCTGTTTTGCCGGGTACTATGTGGCAAGTTATATCAACAGGGGAACTGCCACTGCCGAAGATGCCCACATCGAGGTAGAACTGGATCCTTTCCTTACTTACACAGGCAGTACCATTCCCGGGACGCTTGTTTCAGGCAACACGTATTCGTTCCCGCTGGGCGATGTCGTACCCGGCGGACAGGGCTGGGTGGCGATAGATGTAGCGGTGAGTTGCGAATCGGTACTTGGTCAGACACATTGCAGCACGGCTCATATTTTCCCGGATACGCTTTGCGGACCACCGATCGGGCTCTGGGACGGCGCCAACTTGCGTGTAACCGGCGTCTGCAACGGCACCGAGGTAACGTTTACTGTCCTGAATGAAGGCGACGATATGGAAGCGCCCGCAGGCTATGTCATTGTGGAAGATATTATGATCCAGATGAACAGCGAGCAACTTCAGTTGAATCATGACGAAACGGAAACATTTACACTGCCTGCCAACGGATCGACCTGGCGCCTGGAAGTGGCGCAAACACCCAATCACCCCTTTACAACCCGCTCCAGCGCGGCGGTGGAGGGTTGCGGCACCAATCCTTCGGGCACGGTCAGCCAGGGGCTGATTACGGTGTTCCCGCAGGACGACGACCCGGTATTTGTGGATGAAGATTGCCACGTGAATGTGGGCTCCTATGACCCCAACGACAAACAGGGTTATCCAACCGGCGTAGGCGTGCAGCATTATATTCCCAGAAATGAGGAAATTGAATACGTGATCCGCTTCCAGAACACCGGCACCGACACCGCATTTACCGTCATGGTACTGGATACGATTTCGCAACTGTTCGACCTTACCACCCTGCGGCCGGGCGCTTCCAGCCAACCCTACACGTTTAACCAGTTGAGCGAAGGTATTGCACAGTTTGTATTTTCCAACATCATGCTGCCCGATAGCAACGTGAATGAAGCGGCTTCCCACGGTTTTGTAAAATTCACCATTTCTCCGAAAGCCGATCTGCCCGACGAAACGCAACTGGAAAACCAGGCGGGTATTTACTTCGACTTCAACGAGCCGGTGATCACCAACCGCACGCTGCACACGATCGGCGAGAATTACCTGGAAATAACGAACGTCGTGAACCTACAGCCGGACGTGGCACTGAACGTATTCCCGAATCCGACGCGGACGGACGCTACCTTCCAGTTGAAAACCGATCGTTCCATGAACGGCACCCTGTTTGTTTATGACCTCCAGGGACGCGAAGTGAAACGTTTTGAATTCACTGAAAACACGTTCAAGGTAAATATTACCGGCCTGCCTTCCGGTCATTACCTCTTCCGGGTAGATGCCGGCGGCCAGGGTGTAAGCACGGGTAAAATAGTGGTGGAGAAATAGGTGTGTGTTTCGTTTTTTGTGTTTAGTGTTTCGTAAACACCAAATACTTACGAAGAAGGGCCTGCTCAAACGAGCAGGCCCTTCGCATTTTGGTAGTGCCCGGAATGGGACTCGAACCCATACGACCTCAACGGTCACAGGATTTTAAGTCCTGCGTGTCTACCATTCCACCACCCGGGCAGTGGCACAAATATAATGGCCTTAAAACAAAAAACCCTGCCAATGGCAAGGTTTCTTTGAGCGGAAAACGAGACTCGAACTCGCGACCCCGACCTTGGCAAGGTCGTGCTCTACCAACTGAGCTACTTCCGCATTTGGTGATCAGAACTGTTGTTCTGTCGTTTAGCGGCGGCAAAGATAACAGCACTCTTTTTACTTAGACAATACTTTTGGTAAAAAAATTTTCAAAAAGTATTTAAGTCGCTGACTATCAGGGAAATAAATTTTTAAAAACCTTATTCCGACTTCCGTTTGAAGAAAAAATACGTTTCCAATTGAGCCCGAACAGGAATATCGGAGGTACTTCGGCGGTATTCGTTTTGATCCAGCCGGTCGATGATGCGCGCTTTCACATCGTCGTTCAGTTGCAGGTCGATCAGCGTACGGATTTCTTTTTTCAACTCCGGCGCATACACCGGGAATGTCGTTTCGATGCGGTAATTCAGGTTGCGCTCCATCCAGTCGGCGCTGCTGAGGTAAATCCTCTCGTCGCCGCCGTTGTGAAAGATGAACACCCGGGCGTGCTCCAGGAAACGGTCGACGATACTGATGACCTCTATGTTTTCGCTCAGGCCTTCGATGCCCGGCACGAGGCAGCAGATGCCCCGTATGATGAGTTGCACCTTCACACCGGCCTGTGAGGCCTCGTAGAGCTTGGCGATGATGTCCTTGTCTTCGAGGCTGTTGATTTTCAGGATCATGCCGGCCGGTTTCTTGCGTTTGGCGGCAGCAATTTCATTGTCGATGAGCTGGTAAAAGGCCGGGCGCAGGTTGAACTTGCCGACCAGCAGGTGCTGAAACTCCTGTGCAGGAGGCTTGATATTTTCCAGAAAGGAAAACACCTGGCTCACTTCCACGGTCAGGCGCGGATCGCTGGTGAACAGGCTGAAATCGGAGTAAATCTTGGCGGTTTCTTCATGAAAGTTGCCGGTGGAAAGGTAACTGTACAACCGCGGCTCTCCATCTTCCAAACGCCGCACCAGCGCCAGTTTGGAATGCACTTTTACGCCGGGAAAGGAATAATGAACCCGTACGCCCGCTTTTTCCAGTTTTTCGCCCCATTCGAGGTTGGCAGCCTCATCGAAACGCGCCTTGATCTCCACGAAAGCCGACACCTGTTTGCCTTCCTGCACGGCACGCATAAGCGCCTGCATGATCCGGCTGTTTCGCGCTACGCGGTACTGTATCACCTTGATGTGCGTGACGGCAGGATCTTCCGCAGCGCGTTCGAAAAAGTTGACCACAGACTGATATGACTGGTAAGGCACGTGCAGCAACTGGTCTTTTTCGCGGATGATGTCGAATGGGTTTTCCGCCTCATGCAGCAGCGGGTGCGGCAGCGGCGGCAGCGGCTTGTTGCGCAGGTGCGACATCCCGAAATCGGGAAATTTGAAAAAGTCGAAATTATTGTGGTAACGGCCTTCGGGAAGCATGTCGTTCTTGCGGATGTCGAACGTATCGCGCAGGTACATCAGCAGGTGCTCCGGCATTTCCCGGTCGTAGACGAAGCGACTGGGCGGGCCTACCTGGCGTTTTTGCAGACTGGATTTTATTTTCTGCACCAGGTCGCCGGAATATTCGTCGTCGATGTACAGTTCCGCATCGCGCGTCAGTTTGATCGAGTAAGTATCCTGGATGTCGTAACCCGGAAACAACCAGGAAACGGAATGTCGCACAATGTCGTCGAGCATGATCACATCGTAGCGGTTGGCCCTGGAAGGCAGGGGCACAAAACGCGGCAACTGATCGGAAGGGATTTTCACCAGGGCATATTCGCTTTCGGAAAGCGGCCGTTTTTTGGGTCGCAGGTGTACGGCCAGGTAAAGGTTGGCATTGGCGAGAAAGGGCCGGATGCGGTGTTTCACCAGCAAAACCGGCATAACGAACGGCAGCAGTTTTTCATGGAAATAGTTTTCCACGAACTTCTGTTGCTCTTCGTTCAGGTCCAGCCTTCGTAAAATGTGAATGTGCTGCTTGCTCAGTTCGGGCACGATCTGCTGCTCGAATATCTCCGAAAACTCCTCCTGGTGCCGGTTGACGATCTGGTGGATGTGCCGCAGCATTTCGCTCGGATCGAAATCCAGCTGCGCTCTGGTTTTTTTGCCCACCTTTTTCAGATTGCGGATACCTGCTACGCGTATTCTGAAAAACTCGTCGAGGTTGGACGAGTAAATCGCCAGAAACTTCAGTCGTTCCAGCAAAGGCACCGCCGGATCCTTGGCTTCCTGCAAAACACGGTAATTGAACGAAAGCCAGGAAATATCACGGTGAGTAAGAGGCAACGACATGAGTAAGTGTGAGTTGTGAGTAGTGAGTTGTGAGTATGCACCCGGTAAGGCGCACTACAACTTTTAAAATCCGGCCTTTCGGCCACCAGTGAGGTTTACGAAGAGGCGCTATATCTGTTTTTTAATTTCCGCTTCGAATACGTCGAAACCGCATTATTATTTCCCGCAAAGTAAAAGAAGATGTCAGTTAATTGTCAAAGGACCAATGTGAAGTTTGTGCACCGTCCAACAAACAACTCACAACTCATCATTCACCATTCACAACTCACAACTCACATCTTCATTGCCCGCGTCATTTCTCTTTTTCCCGGCGGCCCTGGTAATCGCTCCACCTGAAACCCGGCCTGCTTCAGCGTACGTTTAAAAGCGCCCTGTGCGCAATAGGTCACCAGCACGCCGCCCGGGCGCAAGGCGCGGTACATACGGCCGAAGACGTCGGCGGTCCATAACTCCGGCTGCGCCTGCGGCGCGAAAGCATCGAAGTAAATGACGTCGAATGCATCGTCCGCTTCGAACGTTTCTATGGAAATTTGATCTTTCCGGAAATGAAAGGATTCGGAGAAGGCATGTGTTTCGCCCCAGGCGCATCGATGCAGGGACTGAAAATCGGCAGCGCGCTCCGGCACGCCCAGCAAACCGGCGTAATTCATCTGCGCGGCTTCATCTGCGGTAACAGGCATTATTTCCAGTCCGGTGTATTGTACCTTCAAATTACCGCGTTCGGCCTCCAGCCACGACATAAATGCGTTCAGGCCTGTGCCGAAGCCCGTTTCCAGGATGTCGATGTGTCGTTGTGCCGCGGCTTTATGTTGCAGTCCGGCTGCAATAAATACGTGCGCCGACTCCGTCACCGCTCCGTGTGTGGAGTGGTAAGTCACGCCGTAAGTTTCGGAAAGAACGGAATGCGAGCCGTCGTCGGTAAGAATGATCGCCATAAGGCTGCGAAGGTATAGAAATAAAAAAAGCGCCCCGGTATACCGGAACGCTTTTCGTGTGCGGGAGGCGGGACTCGAACCCGCACGACCGTGAAGCCATTGGTGTTTGAGACCAACGCGTCTACCATTCCGCCACTCCCGCAATTTTCAAATCCGCTTCTCAACTCTCAGAAGCGGCCGCAAACTTAGACAGATTTTCAAAAATGCGCAATAAATATCTCTTTTTAAAAAAATATTCGCGCACCTGAAGCAGCTCGGCCGGGTTTTCGGCTTCGGCAGTCCAGTTGTTCAACACCGGTTGTATTTCCTTCAGGAGCGTCTGATCGAGCGCTTCCACGGCATGCCGGGCCTGCTTGTACCGTTCCGCGTCGAAGTCGAATTCCAGTTCCATCATGGCTTCATTGATGTCCATCATTTCCATCAGAAAATCCTGCGACAGCGCGCCCTGGTTTTCACCTTCTTCCAGCAAACCATTGATTTTCAGGATGTACTGAATTCGTTTATCCAGATCGGAAAGCGTTTTGAAGGCCTCATTGTTGATCGTGGACAGTTCCAGCATACGCCCCTGTTCCGCTTCGTCGGACAACGTATGGAAATCCGGATGGTACTGCCGGCTGCGTTCCAGGAAGGTGCGCCGCAGCGCCGCTTCATCGAGTTGGAAGGATTGGGGAAGGTTGTAGAATTCGAAGTAGTTCATTTTTGGTTATTGGTTATTGGTTATTTGTTATTGGTTATTAGGGGTGGGAACGCTTGGTCAATTGCTAAAACCAGGCGTTACCACACTAATAACCAATAACAAATAACCAATAACTAACTACAGAAACCGCTGAATCACGTGCCGCCAGATATCCAGGCCGAAGGCAAAGACCATCAGCGCGAGCAGCAGGAAGAAACCGGCCGTAACGGCGCGTTCCATGAATTTGTCGCTCACCTTTTTACCGGTCACCACTTCCCACAACAGGAAGAGCACATAGCCGCCGTCGAGGGCCGGGATTGGGAGCAGGTTCATAAATGCGAGAATAATACTCAAAGAAGCCGTCAGGTTCCAGAAACGTTCCCAGTCCCATACGGGGCCGTACATTTTGCCAATACTGATCAGGCTGCCGAGGTTGTCTTTCACAGCGATCTTGCCTTTGAACATCTGTCCGAAAGCCTTGAGTTGGCTGTTCAGGAAATCGGTACCCATTTGAACGCCGGCAGGGATAGCCTCCAGGAAAGTGTATTTTTCACGCTCCTCTTTGAAATAACCGGTTATCTGCGTTTTCACGCCGATGAGGCCTTCTTCGGTGAGGGTAACCGGCACCTGCAGGGTGTCCTGGTTGCGCAGGATGCCCAGCGTAATGGCCTGGCCTTTACGTTGTTGCGCCAGCGGCGTAAACTGATCGAAAAAAGGAATAGGCTGACCGTCGAAAGCAATAATGCGGTCGCCTTTCTGCAAGCCCGCAGCGGCAGCAGGTTTGCCGGGCACGGTTTCTTCTACGACAAACGGGATACGCGGCGCCATCAGCAGCGCTTTCGGCACTTTCTGTCCGGTAAGTTGTTTGGCAGCGTCTTCCGGCAGGATGACGTGTTGTTCCTGCCCGTTGCGGATCACCGTGATGTCGCGCACATTGTCGAGCACCAGCGCTTCCACTAACATAGCCGGATCCAGGCGATTAAATGGTTTGTCGCCGAGTTTGGTGATCACGTCGCCATTTTGCAGACCCTGGCGCAGCAACACCGAATCCATCGCGACACCATATTTCAGTTCGGAGGTGGGGATGTAGGATTTACCATACGTCCACAACATCATGGCGAAAATGGAAAAACCCAGGATAAAATTCACCGTTACGCCGCCAATCATGATAATAAGGCGCTGCCAGGCTGGTTTGGAGCGGAATTCCCAGGGTTTCGGCGGTTCTTTCAGGGCTTCGGTGTCCATACTTTCATCGACCATGCCGGAAATTTTCACATAACCACCCAGGGGCAGCCAGCCGAGGCCGTATTCCGTATCACCTCTTTTGATACTCCACAAGGAGTTGAAAGGGGCGAAATCGAAGAACAGGTAAAATTTTTCAACACGTGTTTTGAACCACTTGGCGGGCAGAAAGTGCCCCATTTCATGCAATATGATCAGGATCGAAAGACTGAGCAGGAATTGACTTACGGTGATAATGCTATCCATTATATGGGTTGAGTGATGTAGGAGTTGAGGTTGTTGAGAGTTGAGGGTTGAGATTGTTGAGAGGAATTACTTTCGATTGCTCAACAATCTCAACCCTCAACAATCTCAACCTTAACAAAAAGGGGCTTCCGAAGTTTGCGCAAAACTACGGAAGCCCATGAAGTTAACGGCTGAATTGGTTAAAATAGTTTGAAACACGGGCCAAACGACCATTTCAATCGACCGGGATGCGGAAGCGTGTTTCGTTTTTTGTGTTGCGTGTTTAGAATATGGCTGACTGTTAAGCCTTTACAAAACAAAAAAAACTCGCGCGATGGGTCAGGAACCTATTTCGCGGTACCGCTGGCTGTTAGCCGGGTCTATTTTCGACATGATCTGGATGACGCGTTCCTTCTGCGGCCGCGCGCCGACTTTCCACATTTCCACAAGTTCGTCTTTTTTGGCATTGGCGAACATCTGCACGATCATGGAATTAAAATAAGCGATACTCACCTTATCCACGTCTTCCAGCGCCTGTAGAATAGACGTTTTCCCTTGGTCCATATTGCTGGTAAACATATCCAGGCCTTTGCGGTAGTAGGTGTACATGGCGGCGCGGTATGGTTTTACACGTGGATTGAGCAGGTTTTCGATGATCCAGTAACGGTTGCGGTTTTTGCCGCCGTCGTTGGGACGCCAGCCGCTTGCACCGTTGGTCGACGAGTTTTGCACATTGGTTACGATCTGCTGGGCGGTCAGCAGGTAAGGCTCGCCGCCGTACAGGGAATACGAATCGAAATCCATACCGAGGATCACATAGGTGTAAAATGCCAGGATGGCCGGTAAATTCTGGTTGTCCGTAGCGTCGCGCAGGAACTCGATCGGCTGATTTTGCTCGTATGTGAAGATAATATCCTTGTCCAGGTGCGAAATGAGTGCTGTTTTATAGCCACTGCCGTATACCGGCCGGGTGGCCTGAACGGCCAGTTCGGCTTCGAAAACATTGTTATCCTGTTCGCTCTTGATCGTGAAGATAAAATTGCATTCGATACGTTCGTCCTGTTCGAATGTTTCCTGCGTCCATTTCGTGTTGTTGAGGAAATCGCGCAAGGCAACCTCCATCTGGTCGAACACGCGGCGGTCATTTTTTTGAAGTTGCGGCGTGCTGACCCGCACGGTGGCGTTCAGTTCGCCCTGCGCAAATGTGCTGCCTGCACACAGCAGTATCAGAAGGAATAAAAAGTTTCTGTTAAACATGATCATGGAATCCGATTTTGAAGAATGCTGATGCATAAAACGGCTTTCAGGTTGGCTGGAGTGTTGGTTTTTTGTGTTTGGTGTATGGTGTTTGGGGCGCATTGCTCCCGGTTTTGCAAATAATTAAGGCCATGGGCAACGCGCCCCAAACACCAAACACTACACCCTAAACACCAAATTGAATAATTTCCGCCACGATATCCCCGGCTACCGCCGTTTTGCTTTTCAGTTCGAACGTCTTTTTCACGCCATTCCGGTGAAAAATCGTCACTTTATTTGTTTCATGGCCAAATCCGGCGCCCTGGTCTTGCAGGGAATTGAGCACGATGAAGTCGAAATTCTTGCGCTCCATTTTGGAAATCGCATGCGTTTCGGGGTCGTTCGTTTCGAGCGCAAACCCGATGAGCAATTGCCCTTCGCGTTTTTGCCTGCCCAGTGTGGCGGCGATGTCGACGGTTTTCGCCAGCGCCAGCGACATATCGTCGTCCTTCTTTTTGATCTTGATATCGGAAAAATCCCGGGGCCGGTAATCGGCCACCGCTGCGGCCAGCACAGTAATATCCGTTTCGGGAAACACCTGCGCGCAAGCCTGGTACATCTGCTCGGCCGACTCGACTTCCACCACTTTTACCCGCGCATCGGTGGGCCGGATTGCCGTCGGGCCCAGCACCAGCGTCACGGCCGCGCCCTGGGCCGACAGTGCTTCCGCCACTGCAATGCCCATTTTTCCACTGGAATAATTGCCGATAAACCGCACCGGATCGAGGGCTTCGTAGGTGGGTCCCGCCGTTACGAGCGCTTTTTTGCCGGACAGTGGCAGGGTTGCAGACTTCTCAACGATCGTTTTTTCGATAAACGCCAGAATATCTTCGGGCTCGGCCATACGTCCGTCGCCGACGAGTCCGCTGGCCAGTTCGCCATGCCCCACCGGTATCACCCGCACGCCGTGTTCCTGCAAGCGGCGGATATTGGACTGCGTGGCAGGATGGTGCCACATATCGACGTCCATGGCAGGCGCTACACAAACCGGGCAGCGCGCGGAGAGGTAAACAGCACTTAAAATATTGTCGCAGAGACCGTTAGCCAGTTTGGCGAGCGTATTGGCGCTGGCCGGAGCAATCAGCATCAGATCGGCCCAAAGTCCCAGATCGACGTGGTTGTTCCAGCCCGCTTCGGAGCGGACGTCACTAAAAACCGGTCTTTTCGAAAGTGTGGAAAGGGTGAGCGGCGCGATAAAAGCGGCGGCCGCATCGGTCATCAGCACCTGCACTTCGTGCCCTTGCTTGATAAGCAGGCGTGTCAGGAAAGCAGACTTGTATGCTGCTATGGAACCGGTGACGCCGAGGATGATTTTCATGGAACAGCCGTTTGGTGTTTCGTGTGTGGTGTTTTGTGTTTAGGGCGCTTTGCCCTTGGATTTGTTAATATACAATACCAAGGGCAAAGTGCCCTAAACACAAAACACTACACACGAAATACTGACTTCAAATTATTCTTTGAAGTCCGTGTAGCGCCACTGGATCTCATTGTTCAGGAATTCCTGGGCAGCGATGATTGGCGTATTCGGAAGGCGCTCGTAGAATTTGGAGATTTCAATCTGCTCCTTGTTTTCCTGCACTTCTTCAATCGTGTCGGTATTCACTGCGAACTCTTCGAGTTTGCGCTGAATTTCCCATTTCAGGTCGCTGGAAATCTGACGGGCGCGTTTGCTGATGATGGCAATGCTTTCGTAGATGTTACTGGTTTTTTCAACCAGTTCCAGCACATTACGCGGTTGTACGTTGGGGTCAAGCCCTTGGGCTTTGCTTTTGATATCGCTCATTTTAAACTGAGGTAAGTGGACGGAATTTGATTTTGGTATCTTCAGAACGTACTGACTGCGAATTAGTTGTATAAAAATGCGCAGCAGACGAATGTATGCTTGCAGGTTCAGGTGGTTTTCAGGCGCTTTTTGACGGCCTTCAGTGCATCTTCCGAATCTTTCCGGATCTGCTTGATCTCTTTCACGTATTTACCGGAACTGTATTTTTCCAGAAAATCATTGGAGCGTTTAATGGTTTCATTGTAACGTTCCTCCTTTTTTTCTACCACGGAGTTTTCACTCAACAGGTAACTGGCTTTAGCGATCAGGTAACTGACGCGCTCCACATCGGGGCTTTCCGGGTAGTCGCGCAGCAGGTTGTCGAAAGAAATGACGGCCGACTGGTACTGGCGCAGGTTGAAATACAGTTCGCCTTCGGAAAACGCTTTTTCTTCGAGTTTGCGCCGCATTTCGTCAATCAGTTTGTTGCACTCGTCCACACGCTTGCTGGCGGGAAAAAGATTGACGAACAACTGAAATTCCTCGATTGCGGTAACGGTATTGGTCTGGTCGAGGCGGTAGGTCGGCGACAACTGGTAATTGGAATAGGCCGACATGAACGCGGCTTCCTCCCGGAATTCGGAATTGAGGAACGTGTTCGAAAAATTTTTAAAGTAATAGGCTGCCAGCAGGTATTGTTTCAACTGGTAATGGGTGTATGCGTAATAAAAGTACGCTTTTTCTGCCCGGGCATCGCCTTTTAAAGTGTTGAGTACCAGGTCGAAAAGTGTCTGGGAGCGCTGGTACTGCCCTTTTTCGTAATAGGAAAACGCCGCATTCAGGATGGCTTCGGGGTCGCCGCTGGTGCGGGTTTTTTCGAAAGCACTTTTGCAGGAAGCGGTTAAAAAAATGAGTCCTGCAAGCAGCAGGCAGCCGGTAATTTTTCTCATAGGGCGCAAAATTACAATTTTTGGGAAAAACGAAGGGAAATGATTCATAATGATGTGCGAAATAAGCCGAGGTATCATCTGCGAGGTAGGAACAGATGACACCTCGGGCCCTCATTGACACCAGAAACGTCCGCGAGGTTGTAAAGGCGGCCTGCAACTTTTTTTTCCAACGCTTTAAAGTAATTTATTCATCCTGCCGTCTTCCCTTAAAAACAGCAACTTTGTGACTACGCAAGCCATGACAAGGCAGTCTACCAACATCATCCATACCGTACGGGAATACGGCAAACGCCTTTTCGGATTCATCCGGAAGCAGGTCGGCTCCGACGCCGATGCTGAAGATATTCTACAGGACGTATGGTATCAGTTCAGCAACCTGGCCGATGTGGAAACACTGGAAAACACCGGCGCCTGGCTGTACCGCGTGGCCCGCAACAAAGTGACTGATCGCTACCGGCGCAAGCGGCCCGAAAGTCTGGAAGACTACGGGTTCGAGGACGAAGACGGCGATTTTCACTGGGGCGAGTTGCTGCTCAGCGACGACAATACGCCGGAAACGGAACACCTCCGGCAGGTTTTTTGGGACGAACTTTTTATCGCCTTGCAGGAACTGCCTGAAAACCAGCGGAATGTGTTCGTATGGAACGAACTGGAAGACCAGACTTTTCAGCAAATCGCCGACCGCACCGGAGAGAACATCAAAACACTGATATCCCGCAAACGGTACGCCGTACAACACCTGCGCCGCCGCCTGGAATCGCTGTACAATGAATTGAATGACTTATAATATCTCAAATATGAAACGCCGTTTTTTCTTTTTTATACCTTTTATGATCGCTGCAGCCGTGCTCGTGTTCGGCGGCCTGGTCATGTGGCTTTGGAACAACATTCTGCCGCCCGTGCTGGGCGTGGGTATGCTCACTTTCTGGCAGGCCGTCGGATTACTGATTCTCTGTCGTATCCTGTTCGGCGGCTTTCGCGGCAGGCCCGGCGGCGGTCCGCGGGGTGGTGGACCCGGCTGGGGCAAAATGCGCCACCTCCGCCATCGCTGGATGAATATGAGCGACGAAGAGCGCGAACAATTCCGTTCCGAATGGCGCGATCGCTGCCGCAATAGAAGAGGTGAGAAGGGTGAGAGGTGAGAGGGTGAGAGCCCGTAGAGTACACCGCTCCGCTCCAAATCTAGAAGTGAGAGGTGAGAAAGTGAGAAGTGAGAGTTCGTAGAGTACACCGATACGCTCCTGTGTTTGCTATTGAACTTTGCCGACGTTTGATACGAACGCTCACTTCTTTCACATTTTCAATTCCAAGTACAAGCCGACATTAGTTCAAGTTTTTTTACCTGCAATTGCCTGATTATCAACACCGATAACTGATAACAGACAACTGCCAACCATTAACCACTTAATTTTTTCACATGCGACCTTTCAAGTTCTTTTTCTTTTTTGCCCTGGCTATCATGCTGTTTTTCTGGGTAACCAAAATCCTGTTTTTTGCATTCATGATAGCGGGCGTACTGGCTCTGGGAACCTTCGTTCTCAGCGGGA
The DNA here is from genome assembly GCA_029561355.1 of Bacteroidota bacterium. Lineage (GTDB taxonomy): Bacteria > Bacteroidota > Bacteroidia > Chitinophagales > Saprospiraceae > M3007. The sequence goes on from JAKQJD010000124.1 coordinate 15,018, forward strand.
TTCGCCGCCTGTTCGGTTTTCGCCGGCACCGCCAATACCCGGCACGTTACTGGGCCGAGCCGCTGGACAGCAAGCGCCAGCCTTATTCTTCAGAACCGATCGCGCCCCGTTTTCCGCAACGTTTCGACGGCTTTTCAGAGAAACGGACGATAGAGATCGGGTAGTGAATGGTGAGTTGTGAATGGTGAATGGTGAGTTGTGAGTCACGGCCACTCACTATTCACAACTCACAACTCACAATTTTTTCACCTCCGGGAACATCCTTTTCCCGGCAACATTTCAACCATTATGTGTTATTCTAATTTTGCAGAACGTGGCGCCTACGCGCACCGCGGCTTCGGACCTATGCACGGTCATCACCCTCACGCTCACTTTCGCAACCGCTGGAAATCAGGTTTTATGCGACCACCTGTCAATGTGCAGGAGCACAGCGACCGGTACGAATTATTCGTATTCGCACCCGGACTTTCCAAAGCGGATTTTCAGATCACCCTGCAGGGCGACGTCCTGACCATTGCCGTCAAAAAGCAGCAAACGGAAGAGCAATCTACCAACTGGACGCGCCGCGAATACCAGCCCGGCGCCTTTGAACGGCAATTTGTGCTGAACGAAAAAATCGATCGCGAAAACATCAGCGCCCGCTATGAAGACGGTGTGTTGGTCGTTTCGATGGCCAAACTTCCGTGGCAGGAAGGGCCGCAGCAGGAGATCACGGTCGCGTGACAGAGGGTGAGAGAAGTGAGAGACGTGAGAGAGGTGAGAGGGTGAGAGACGTGAGAGAGTGAGAGCCCGTAGATTACACCTGACATACTTAGGCGTTTAGGAGTAAGGATGCCGGGAATAATCAGGTGTAATCTACGGGCTCTCACGTCTCTCACCCTCTCACCTCTCTCACGTCTCTCACTCTCTCACGTCTCTCACCCTCTCACTTCTCTATCCATTCTGTCACCACCCGGTTCACCGCTTCCGTTTCAATCAAAAACCCATCGTGACCGTAAGGCGATTTCAGTTCGACCAGTGTGGCGTTCGGCAGGTATTCTGCCAGAAAGCGCTGCTCGGATGGCGGAATCAGTATATCGGTATCGATAGCGATGACAAGTGCAGGCATATTGATCCGGCGCAGGGCCTCCTCTACCCCGCCCCGGCCCCGGCCGAGATGGTGCGTATCGAGCGCTTTGGTCAGAAACCAGTAGCATTGTGCATAAAACCGGCGGACGAGTTTATCGCCCTGATACCGGATATAGGACGCGGCCCGAAAAGAATCCAGCCGGTCATCGTTGTCCGTCTGATTATCTTTATAGGCGTTGAAAGTCCGGTAGCCGATCAGGCCGATACCGCGCGCCGCCTTCAACCCTGCCGCACCGCCTTCGTTGCGGTCGTCGCGCCAGGTAGGATCGGCCTGAATGGCCAGCCGCTGTGTTTCGTGGATGGCGATGGCCCAGGCCGTTTCGCGGGCGCTGGTGACCAGCAGGGCGATTTTCTTGACGATTTCCGGTTGCAGGTACGCAAATTCAAGTACCTGATGGCCGCCGCAGGAACCTCCGACACACAGGGCTATTTCATTGATATGCAAGTGTTTGCGCAGCAAGTCCTGCGCCTTCACCATATCCCGGATACTGAAAACAGGAAAATCCATGCCGTAGGGCTTTCCGGTTTCGGGCGAAATACTGCGCGGGCAGGTGCTGCCGTAGCACGATCCGAGAATATTGGAACAAACAATAAAATACCGTTGCGGATCGAGCAGTTTGCCGCTTCCGAAAATACCTTCCCACCAGTCCGCCACGTGCGAATTGGCCGTCAGTGCATGGCATACCCAGATCACATTGGAGCCGTCCGCATTCAGGGTTCCGTAGGTGTGGTACGCCAGTGAAAAAGAAGGCAACACGGCACCCGACTCCAGCGGCAAGGGCTCCGGGTGATGAAAAAATTGTAATCCCGGAATGTCCAGGGGTATTAAATAGTCGGCTTCCTGCATTATACTTTACTGATTTTCAATGCCTGATCTATATCGGAAATGATATCGTCGATGTGCTCCAGTCCTGTGGAAATACGGATGAGTCCGTCGGTGATACCCGATTCGCGGCGCGCATCCGGCGTCATTTTAGCGTGGGTCGTCGATGCGGGGTGCGTGGCGATGCTGCGCGTATCGCCGAGGTTGGCGCTGAGCGACAACATTTGCAGGGCATCGAGGAAGCGGCGGCCCTGTTCGAGCCCGCCTTTCACTTCGAACGTTACCAGCCCGCCGCCGTTTTTCATTTGCCGGCGCGCCACTGCGCTTGCAGGGTGCGAATCGAGGAACGGGTATCGCACTTGCAGCACCTGGTCGTGTGCAGACAAGTATTTCGCCAGCGCCAGGGCATTGTCGCAATGCCGGTCGAGGCGCACTGCCAGCGTTTCGAGGCTTTTCGACAGAATCCAGGCATTGAAGGGCGAGAGCGAAGGACCCGTGCTGCGGCAGAATTTTTTGACTTCCGCCATCAGGTCGGCGCGGCCGGCCACTACGCCACCCAGCACCCGGCCCTGCCCATCGAGGAATTTCGTGGAAGAATGCACGATCAGATCGGCGCCAAACTGCGCGGGCTGTTGCAAATAAGGCGTCGCGAAACAATTATCCACATTGAAAATCAAGTTGTTGTGTTTTGCAAAACGCCCGGCGGCTTCCAGGTCGATGATATCGAGTCCGGGGTTGGACGGCGTTTCGATGAACAGCATTTTCGTATTCGGCCGCACGGCCTGCTGCCAGTCGGTCGTGTCCGATTCCAGCCAGTCGCAGGTGATGCCCCAGCGCGGCAGCCACTGCGTCATGACGGTAAACGTAGCGCCGAAAATCGCCTTGGTGGCCAGCATATGGTCGCCCGCGCGCAGGAGGCCCATGATGGAAGCAAAGATGGCTGCCATGCCGCTGGCAGTGCAAACGGCATGGTCGACACCTTCCAGAAAGGCTATTTTTTGCTCCAGTTCACTGCAATTGGGGTTGGTGAAGCGGCTGTAAATATTTCCTTCCTGCTCGTCGGCAAACAGGGAACGCATCTGTTCCGCATCGTCGAACACAAAACTGGAAGTAGGAAAGATCGGTGTGCTGTGCTCACGGTGTTGCGAGCGTTCCGTTTGCAGGCGGATGGCGGCGGTTTCAAATTTCATATTTCGGATTTTCCTGTTTTGTGGAAATGCAAGGGATGCCTCATTCATCGTTCATCATTCCCATCTATTTTCCAGTCGTACGTGATTTCGGCCGTTTTTTCCAGCATACGGCCCACGCTGCAATATTTTTTTACGGAAAGGCGAATGGCTTCCTCCACTTTTTCCGGGCGAAGGTCGCCTTTCAGGATAAAGTGCAGGTGAATATTTGTGAATACGGCGGGCACCTGTTCGGTAGCGCGTCGGCCTTCGATTTCGAGGCGCATGTCTTCCAGCGGCTGCCGCATTTTTTTCAGGATCGACACCACGTCCATACTGCTGCACGATGCGAGGCTGATCAGAAGCAGTTCCATCGGGCGCATGCCCTGTCCTTCGCCGCCAATTTCCGGGCTGCCTTCCACCACCACTTTATTGCCTGCGGAATTAAGGCCTTCGAACCGGACCGCGTCATTGACTCTTTGCAAGGTAACTTTCATATTATTGGGAGGTTTGAACATGATGGCCATCCGGCACAATAAAACACTGTTTGAAAGGCCAAAAGTAGGGGAAACAACAGGAGATTTAACACCTCAATTGTTGGGCCTGTGAGGAATCTTATTTTAAACAAGCGGTTTTGGCCAGTTTTTGCATGATCGAAAACAGAATGATATTTTGAAAGCGGGCGCAACCGGAAAAGATTTATTTCGTTAAATTTTGTTCGGAAAAATAATAGATCTTATTTTAACTATAATAAAAAAACTTATCCTACCATTACCCGAAATCTCAGAACATAAATTACTTTTGCAACAGTCCTACCAAATTATTTACCGGCCAACATTTACAATTCCTGACCAGGAATAACCAAACGTAACGCCTTGAGAGAGGCCGGAATACGCGCGTTGCGCCGCGCCACATTTTTGCAACGCATCGATTCAAACCACTTGAGTATTACACCATTCTGACCCGCCTGCCGGGCTCGGACCAGAATAATCATGACCTTTTTCAACAACTTTTGTAAAACTTATTTCACCTTCACAATCAGCTTATTATGAACAAGATTACACTCAAACAAGCTGCTCCTTTTGCATTGCTGGCGATCGTGGCTGTGGCTTCGATTTTTGCGCCTTCTACGCCGCTGTTTGTAGACGACGGCAAGTATAACGCTGCAGATATAGCATGGATCATCGTCGCAACCGCACTTGTTTTCCTGATGACACCCGGTCTGGCGTTTTTTTACGGAGGTATGGTACACCGTAAAAACGTTATTTCCACCATGATGAAAAGCATCGTGGCTGCCGGCGTAGTGAGCGTATTGTGGGTGGCTGTCGGATTCAGCCTGGCATTCGGAGAAGACATCGGCGGGTTCATCGGAAACCCGTTCACGTACTGGTTCTACAAGGACGTAGGCTCGGGTGCGCCATGGAGCCTGGCTCCCACCATTCCGCTTACCCTTTTCTCCTTATTCCAGTTGATGTTCGCCATTATTACGCCCGGACTGGTTGTAGGCGCCGTTGCGGAGCGGATTCGTTTCACCTCCTACATTCTTTTCACCGCGCTGTTCAGCCTTCTGGTGTATGCCCCGCTGGCACACTGGGCCTGGCACCCCGACGGATTTTTGTTTAAAATGGGTGTGCTCGACTTCGCAGGTGGTACCGTCGTACACATCTCCGCAGGTTGCGCCGCACTGATGGGTGCACTGGCGCTGAAACGCCGGATTACGCACATGGAAAACCAGGAAATTCCGCCCGCCAACGTACCGTACGTACTGATCGGTACAGGACTGCTGTGGTTCGGCTGGTTCGGTTTCAATGCAGGTTCTGCACTGGGCGCCAACGGTTTGTCCGTTTCGGCCTTCGCTACCACCAATACCGCCGCTGCGGCCGCAGGTTTGTCGTGGATGTTTTTCGATGTATTGAAAGGTAAAAAACCATCGGTACTCGGTTTCTGCATCGGCGCCGTCGTCGGCCTCGTAGCCATCACACCGGGAGCCGGTTACGTAGCCATTCCGCAAAGTATTTTCATCGGTATGGTGGCCGCTATCATTTCGAACATTGCGGTGTATTACAAGTCGAAATCCACCCTGGACGACACGCTCGACGTATTCCCCTGCCACGGTATCGGCGGTATGGTGGGCATGCTTCTCACCGGTATTTTCGCTACCAAGGCAGTTAACAGCGCCGGCGCTGACGGCCTGTTTTACGGCAATTTCGAGTTCTTCTTTACGCAGGTAAAAGGTCTTGCCATCGCTGTATCGTACAGCACGATCGTTTCTTTCCTGATCTTTAAACTGATCAACCTGATCGAACCGCTGCGTGTAAGTTCTGAAGATGAGGAACTCGGCCTGGATGCTTCCCAGCATGACGAGAAATACATGCAGGGCACCCTGCTTGTTCCGCAGCCGAACGGCAAACTCTCGGAAGTTTCAGTCGAAGACTAATGATTAGACGTGAGAAATGAGAAGTGAGAGGCGAGATAACGGCCGCTCACTTCTCACTTCTCGCCTCTCACTTCTAAAAAAAAGGTACGGCTTTAACCGCGCTTCTGGAACAAGCGCTAAGCCGCACCAATTCATTTCACTATCCATAAAATGAACTGCAATGTTACAAAGATTTTTTGCAACAGGCATCGCCCTGTCGTGCCTTTTCGTCGCCCAAGCCCAGCAATCCGCAACGCCGGTTGACACCACGATAGCTGCTCCAGCAGCCCCTGCTCCCAGTCCATTTACCTTCAGCGGAGGCGCTGATGCTTACTTCAGATACAATTTGGGCGATGAAGCCGCGAATAATTTCACGAGTTTTACCAATTCGCAAAACTCGTTCGAACTGGGTATGGTTACGGTAAAAGGCGAACACACCAAAGGCAAGGTCGGCATGGTTGCCGACATCGGTTTCGGCCAGCGGGCAGAAGATTTCTCGTACAATGATGCAAACACACGTTTCATTATCAAACAGTTGTATTTGTCGTACACTATTAAGGACAAAGTCAAACTCACGGCCGGCAGCTGGGCTACACACGTGGGTTACGAACTGGTGGATGCATTCGGCAACCGCAACTACAGCATGTCGTATATGTTTTCCTACGGTCCGTTTTTCCACACAGGCCTGAAAGCCGAAACGAGTTTCGGCAAAAGCGGCTTCATGCTGGGTGTTGCCAACCCGACCGACCTGAAGTCGGCCAATTTCAGCAACAAGTACATCATCGGACAATACAGCGTTGCGTCGAAAAACGACAAAATCAAGGCATACCTGAATTTCCAGGCCGGCAAACCCGACGATGTGACCAAGGTGTCGCAAATCGACCTGGTGGCTACGGGCGCCGTTACCGACAAATTCAGCATCGGCCTGAACGGTACGCTGGCAGGGGTAAAAAGCAAACCGACGACCGACGGCGATTACGGCGACGCGAGCACCTGGTATGGCGCGGCAGTGTACCTGAACCTCGACCCGACGTCGTGGCTGGGACTGACCCTGCGCTCGGAGTATTTCAATGACGACGATCAGTTGCTGGTTTTCAGCGGCGCAGCAGCGGGCGGCAATATTCTCGCCACCACGCTTTCCGCCAATTTCAAGGTGGAAGGCCTGACGCTGATCCCGGAAATCCGTTTTGAAAAAGCGTCGGAAGACGTCTTTTTGTCGTCTTCGGGCGCTGCAACAAGCACGAGCACGACACTGCTGGTAGCGGCGGTGTATAAGTTTTAAAGGTTGATGAGGGTTGATAAGGTTGATGAGGGTTGATATTCAGCCGCTCGAAAATAGAAAATATGTTCATTCTAACGAAATGCCGATTATCAACCTTATAAACCCTTATCAACCCTTATCAACCTTATAAACCTTATCAACCCTTATCAACCCTCATCAACCCTCACCAACGTTACTAAACACACATTATCCAGGTTGGAGAACCTAGACACTTCTGCATCCAACCCAATCGTTTACAAAGGTTGATTATTATAGTCCGGGAAGATCCTTTTTACAGGATCTTCCCTTTTTTGTGTCCTTGTGCGAATAAAATTTCCGGGCAACGGGCCGAACCATCACAATAATTTTTTGTTAATTCCCACGTAAAGCCCTTGCATTGTGGTTGAATTCCGTTTTGTTTGCAGTGCTTTACACCAGATTATTACCAAATCAATTTTTCAACTTTTTCAAAAATTTAAGCAGGCGCCAGATTCCTGCACTTTTGTTGAACTGAAAATGAAAAAAAACGCTGCCATCGGGTCCTTGTTTGCCGCGACGCTCGTCGCCCAAAGCCATGGGGGTTTTTCCGTTCCTGCATCAGGAGTGGTTTTAGGTAATACGCTTCCGTATCCGTACCGGGTGCGACGATAAAATTTCTCACTATTCCACCTCTGTTTCGTGGTATGCGTTTTTGTCCGCAAGGGCAGAAGAGCGCATGGTACGTTTATCGATTTGCGGCCCTTCGGGTTTCGAATCATCTTTTTCGCACTCATTTTTCCAATTCTGATAATGGAACATCAATTTTTCAAGGTCATTGTGGCTGGGACAGAGCATTTCGATCTGGCGCCCATGATTTGCGAGGAAATGGCGGCATCCGCCAAAGCACGCGGAACGGGTATCGCCCGGCGTACTCCCGAATACCTGCAGCAAAAAATGCGGGAAGGGAAAGCCGTCATCGCTTTTTCCCTCGACGGTGAATGGGCCGGCTTTTGCTACATCGAAACCTGGGGGCATGGTAAATACGTGGCCAACTCGGGCCTGATCGTATCGCCGCATTTCCGGAAAGGCGGTCTGGCGCGGATGATCAAACGGAAAATTTTCGACCTGAGCCGCACCAAATACCCGGAAGCCAAGATATTCGGCCTTACCACGGGGCTGGCCGTCATGAAAATCAATTCCGAACTGGGTTACGAACCGGTTACCTACTCCGAACTTACCGACGATGACGCCTTCTGGGCAGGTTGCCAGAGCTGTATCAATTTCGATATCCTGGTGAGCAAGGAACGTAAAAACTGCCTGTGCACCGCTATGTTGTATGATCCGGCAGAGCAGTTGCAGAGTTTGGCAAGGCCGGCTGTGGCGGCGGCACCCGCCGGTTATTAATTTTTGTTATTGGTTATTAGTTATTGGTTATTAGTGTGGTAGCCATTGGTTGAGGCAGTTGATCAAGCCATAGGCTACCACACTAATAACCAATAACTTATAACCAATAACTATCAATAACTATTTACCTAAAATGAAAAAAGTCCTACTAGCCTTCTCAGGCGGTCTCGATACAACCTATTGCGCCCTGTACCTGCGCGAAAAAGGGTACCAGGTACATGCGCTCACGGTACAAACGGGCGGTTTCAGCGCTGAAGAACTGGAACGAATAGAAGCCCATGCACGCGCGCTGGGTGTGGCTTCGTATGCCGTAGCCGACGTAACGCGGCAGTACTACGACAGTTGTCTGCGCTACCTGATATACGGCAATGTGCTGAAAAACGGCACATATCCCCTCAGCGTCAGCGCGGAACGCATCATTCAGGCCATCACCGTGGCCGAACACGCTTCGGAGATCGGCGCAGATGCCGTTGCGCACGGCAGTACCGGCGCCGGCAACGACCAGGTGCGGTTCGATATGGTGTTTCAAAGTATGTTGCCGAATGTGGAAATTATCACGCCGATCCGCGACCAGCAGTTGAGCCGCGAGGCGGAAATCCAGTACCTGAAAGAACGCGGCGTGGCGATGAACTTCGAAAAAGCGGCTTACAGCATCAATAAAGGCCTTTGGGGCACTTCCGTAGGTGGCCGCGAAACGCTGGGAAGCCGTGACAACCTGCCGGAAAGCGCCTGGCCGACACCTGTGACCAAAACGAAGCCGGAAGAAATCAGCCTGACGTTTGTCAAGGGCGAACTGACGGCCGTAAACGGACAAAATTTTTCAAATCCGACACTCGCCATCAGCCACCTGCAAGCCATCGCTCAACCTTTCGGCATCGGGCGCGACATACACGTCGGCGATACGATCATCGGCATCAAAGGCCGGGTGGGTTTCGAGGCCGCCGCCCCGATCATTATCCTGAAAGCACACCATTTGCTGGAAAAACACACGCTCACCAAATGGCAACTGTACTGGAAAGACCAGTTGGCTGCCTGGTACGGCAACTGGCTGCATGAAGGTCATTTGCTGGATCCGACCATGCGCAACGTCGAGAAATTTTTCACGGACAGCCAGCAAACGGTCAGCGGAACGGTCTTTGCCACCCTGCACCCATACCGGTTTACACTGGACGGCATCGAAAGTGTGCACGACCTGATGAGCAGCAAATTCGGCAGTTACGGGGAAATGAACAAAGGCTGGTCGGGCGACGACGTGAAAGGTTTTGCCAAAATATTCGGAAACCAGACGGCTATTTTCCATGCCGTGAACAACCAGTAGACCTGTGAAAAACGCCCCTATCCGCATCGGTATCATTGGCGGCGCCGGCTACACCGGCGGCGAATTGCTGCGCATTTTGCTGCACCATCCGCAGGCCGACATCGTGTTTATTCACAGCAAAAGCAACGCCGGCAACCCGGTGGCATCCGTTCACCGCGATCTTGCCGGCGACACGAATCTGTGCTTTTCGGCTGATTATCAGACGGATGTGGACGTTTGGATTTTATGCGTGGGGCATGGTGAAGCGCGGCAACTGCTCGATAGCGTTGTGTTGCCCGACGAACTGCGCATCATCGACCTGAGTCAGGATTTTCGCCTGGAAAACCATTCGCAGCATGGCGACCGCCGGTTTGTGTACGGTTTGCCGGAACTGAACCGTGCGGCCATTTCGGAGGCCCGGAACATCGCCAATCCGGGGTGCTTCGCCACGGCCATCCAGTTGTCGCTGCTGCCTCTGGCGCAGGCAGGCGTTTTACGAACCGTACACGTCACCGGCATTACCGGCGCTACGGGCGCGGGCCAGAGTCTGCAACCCAGCCAGCATTTCGCCTGGCGCGCCAACAACATTTCCGCTTATAAAACGCTTACGCACCAGCACCTGGGAGAAATCCGGCAATCCCTATCGCAACTGGCAGGTCAGGCGCCGGCGCCCGTGCATTTCATTCCCTGGCGCGGCGATTTCACACGTGGTATTTTCAGCAGCGCCTGCACGGCATTTGAAGGTAGCCTGGAAGATGCGAATGAATTGTACCGGAAGTTTTACGCAGCACATCCTTTTACCCACGTCAGTACGGAACCTATTGACTTAAAACAGGTTGTAAATACCAGCAAGTGCCTGCTGTTTCTGGAGAAACAGGACGACCAACTGGTCGTTCATGCCGCCATCGACAACCTGCTCAAAGGCGCGAGCGGACAGGCCGTACAGAATATGAACCTGCTATTCGGACTGGAGGAAACGGCCGGGCTAGGGCTGAAAGCATCTTATTTTTAAGTAAGCATCATCGATATGAAACTATTCGACGTTTACCCGTTGCAGGATATTACCATCGACAAGGCGCGCGGCGCCTGGGTATGGGACACGGCAGGCCGGAAATACCTCGACATGTATGGCGGCCACGCCGTCATCAGCATCGGTCATACGCACCCGCATTATGTGAAACGGGTAACGGCACAATTGAAAAAGATCGGTTTTTACTCCAATTCTGTGCATATGCCCATTCAGGAAGAACTGGCTGAAAAACTGGGAAAGGTGTCCGGAAAACCTGATTTTCAATTATTTCTGTGCAATTCCGGCGCAGAAGCCAACGAAAACGCACTCAAACTTGCCTCTTTCGCTACCGACCGCAAAAAAGTGGTAGCCTTCACCGGCGCCTTTCACGGGCGCACCTCGCTGGCCGTGGCGGCTACCGACAACGCCAAAATCGTGGCGCCCGTCAATGAAACGGATCACATCATCCGCCTGCCATTCAACGACACGGAAGCCCTGAAGCAGTGTTTCAGCAAGCAGGGCAAAGAAATTGCCGCCGTTATTACCGAAGGGATTCAGGGTGTAGGCGGCATTCAGGTGGCTACGGATAAGTTCCTGCAACAGATCCGGAAATTGTGCGACACGCACGGAGCCGTATTTATTGCCGACAGCGTGCAGTGCGGGTACGGGCGAAGCGGGCGTTTTTTTTCACACGACTTTTCCGGTGTTCGGGCCGACATTTATTCCGTCGCAAAAGGTATGGGCAACGGTTTTCCGGTGGCCGGCATCCTCGTTGCGCCGCACCTGAAACCCTGGCACGGTATGCTCGGCACCACGTTCGGCGGCAATCCGCTGGCATGCGCCGCAGCGCTGGCTGTGCTGGAAGTACTTGAAAATGAAAATCTTATGGAAAACGCCACCGCTATTTCCAAATACCTGACCGACGAATTGAGCCAGTTTTCCGGCATCCGGGAAATTCGCGGTCAAGGCCTCATGATCGGGCTCGATATGCCCGCCGAAATGGGGTCGCTGCGGCAGGAACTGCTTTCAAAACAAGGCGTATTTACCGGTGAGGCCAAACCCAACGTTATTCGCCTGCTGCCTTCCCTGGCGCTCACGCGGCAGGAAGCGGGTGTTTTTCTGAAAAAATTCGGAGCCGCTTACCAGACTATCCATAAAAGCATTTTGACGCAAACGGGCGGATAAACAGCGTTTGAGGAGAAAGAAGCGAAGGTTTGTTCAACTTATTTTTGCCTGAGTCAGAATAAGTCGAATAGCCTTTTAAATTATGGCTTGTATTTTGATATTATTGTCTTTTTAAAAACACCTTAATCTATTTATCCTATAGCCTTCGATCCTGTTAAAAACATCCTTTAAATTTATTTTTACACAAAAACCGTTACCTCGATGCGTGTCTTGTTATTCATCGTATTATCTCTTTTTTGCACTCCCACCCTATTTGCCGACAACTATCAGAAAGCCTGGGACGCCCTGGCTAAAAACGACCGGACAGCCGCCCGGGAATTTCTGGAAAAAGCCCTGAACGAACCTGAGCATGCCGCCGATGCTGCGCTCACATTGGTGCTGCTGGAAACTTTCGATGGTAATGAGAAAGTAGCGGCGGATGCCTGGCAAAAAGCGCTCGCCGCTCTCAAAGATCCCTATCCGTACTATTTTCCCTTGTGGTTCCACGACGCGGTCGCCGGAGATTACGGACAGAAAAATACCCGGCAGGAAAAAATGCTGGAAAAATTGATAGATGACCCGAATTGCCCGGGCATCTACAAAGCCGCTGCACAGTATGCGATGGGCCACCATTACCTGTCCGAATCGAAATTCAAAGACATGCGCGCTGCGTGGAACAGCACGACGAATATGACGCAATGGCAATTCGCGGGTCCTTTCGATAACCTGTCCGGCAGCGGCTTCGATAAAAACTACGGACCGATTGCGCACCCCGAACCGGGAGCGGTTTTTAAATCGACCTATGATGCTGACATTCAATGGTTTAAACCTGAAACGTACGTTGTCGAAGGATGGATACCTACCATCTATTATGTGCGCTACAGCACCGGCGTCGTGTTCGCACAAACGTTCGTCACCGCACCGTCCGACATGGACGCTGTTCTGGCGCTCGGTTTCACCGGCAACATACGTGTGTGGGTGAACGACCAGTTGCTGATCAGCGAACAGGAATACCTGAAAACCGAATACGACGTGTTCAAAACGAAGTGCCGGCTGCAAAAGGGCAACAACCGCGTGCTGGTACAAATCGGTTTTGAAGACCAGGATTATCCCAATTTCAACCTGCGTTTTATAGACGAGCGGTCGAACCTGATTCCCGGATTAACCAGTTCGGCAGTATACACGCCCTATACCAAAGGGACGGCAAAAAAAGAGCCGATGATTCCGTTTTTCCCGGAAACGTTTTTTGAACAAAAAATCAAAAACGAACCGGATAACCTGCTCAATTACATGCTGTTAGCGAAGACTTACCTCCGCAGCAACAAAAACCAGGAAGCGAATTCGGTCATTTTAAAAGCCCTCGAAAAAGCGCCGGATAACAGCATACTCCACATGGAGTACATCAGTATTCTGTCCCAAACGGAAAACAGGACCGAACTCACCCGCGAGTTGCAGCATGTCAAGGAAACCGATCCCAACTGCCCGGCCAGTTACGTGATCCGTTTTCAGGAAAATATGAAAAGCGAACAGTACGATGCTGCGGAAAAAGAAGCAAGCGAATACGAGCGCACTTTCGGGTTCGATGAAAACCTGTATGAAGATTACATTAAACTCTACATCGCGCAGGAAAAGTTAAAAGAAGCGGTGACGACTATTCAGGATGCGAGTGAAGCCTACCCGAACAGCGCCTATTTTAATGAAATGATGCACAACGTTGCGCTTCGCCTGCGAAAAGATCCGCAGGGAGCCAATCGGATTAACGAACAATTTCTGAAACGGAATTTCGGAATTCCCACTGCCCGGCAACTGATTCAGGAATATTTCGAAATCGGCCAGAACGACAAAGCCGTCAGGATGCTTCTGGACCTGAACGAGCAGTTTCCGGGGAATGTCATTTACCTCGAACAACTGTACAACTACTATTACAGCAAAAAAGACAACAAAAAGGCCGGCCAGTACGTCGCCATGCTGCTTGCCCAGGCGCCTTTTCACGCATCCTACCACGAATATGCAGCGCGCTTGCACGAACAATCCGGCAATAATGAATCCGCTTTGGCGTCCTTTCAAAAGGTATTAAAATACAACCCGAATGATTTCGACGTGCGCAGGCGCATCCGGGAACTGGAAAACCGCACCAACCTGAATACTTTACTGCCGCAGAACGATCCTTACGAACTGATCAAAAAAAGCAAGTTGCAGGATAAATCCCGCGAGTTCGACTGGTACTACATTCTGGACGAACGCGCCACTATTTTGTATCCCGAAGGCTGCTCCGAAACGTATTATACCATCGTTTTGAAAGTCCTGAACGAAAAAGGCATCGACGATTGGAAAGAAGCCACCCTGGGCTACAATCAATACCGGCAACGCCTGATCGTGGAGAAAGCCGAAGTTGTAAAACCCGGTGGAAGTAAATTTTCGGCCGAGCAAAACGGCAACGAACTCGTATTCACCAACCTCGAAAAGGGCGACGCTGTTTACCTGCGCTATCGCATCGTCAGTTATGCATACGGCCGTATGGCCCGCGAATTCTGGGACACGTACGCTTTCAATGCTTTTGTGCCGACCGGAATTTCGCGTTATGTCCTGCTCTGCCCCAAAAATCTCGACTTCGATAGCAAAATCGTACATACCGAACTAAAACCTGCCGTACAGGAAGTCGAGGATTTCAAAGTATACACCTGGGAGACGCTGAACGAGCCGGCCTTGAAGGAAGAATCATTTATGCCGCCCCGGTTCGATGTTTCCAGAAGCCTGAATGTCAGCACATTACACGACTGGAAAGAAGTTGCCGACTGGTACTCCGATCTTTCTACGCTGCAATCCAAACAGGATCAGGAGGTACAACAGGCTGTAAAAAATCTGTTTCCGCAAGGAAAAACATTCAGCCCGGAGGAAAAAGCGCGCAGCATTTATGCGTTTATCCTTAAGAACATCCGTTACAGTTCGGTGTCTTTCCGGCAAAGCGCATTTATGCCGCAAAAAGCCTCCAGTGTACTGCAAACCAAACTCGGCGATTGTAAAGACCTGTCGACCCTCTATGCCGCCATGGCACGGGAGGCCGGACTGGAAGCGAATCTGGTGCTGCTGAACACGCGCGAAAACGGCGAGGAATCACTTAATTTGCCTTCGGTGGATTTCAATCACTGCATCGTCAAGGTAAAAGCAGGCAGCCAGGTATGGCATCTGGAACTCACCGATTCCAATCTTCCCTTCGGAAGCCTGCCCAACGGCGATATCGGCGGCCTCGCGCTGGAAATTCCATACAACGGAGCCGGAGCGGCTGCGGGTATTTTCAAACTCAATCCGAAAAACCGCAGTGTCGACTACCGCCACCAGCAGGTACAGATCGATATCAAAAACCGCGATCTGAGTATTGTCAACCATGCCACCCTGGGCGGAGCCATTTCCCGCAACCTGCGCGATGATTACGCCAATCTCAGCAAGGAAGAGCAGTTGGAAAACATGCAACGTCTGATTGGCAAACGGTTTTCCAATCCCGTCACCCTGAAAAATGTGGCTTTCGGTGCACTCGACCAGTTGCAGGACACCTTGCAGTACCATATGCAGTACAACGTGCGCAACGAGATCATCGAGATCGGAGAACTCAAGACCTTCCGCGTTCCATTTTATTACACGTTTATCAAATCGGACGTGTTTCAGGAAGAAACGAGGAATTTCCCGATCAACTACGGTGCATATGAAGATGCCGACGATTACCTGGAAGATATCACGGTGAACCTGCCGCAGGGCAAGCAGTTGTCCGATATTCCCAAGGACCTTGTTCTGGGCTTTGGCGGCATCGAATACAGCCTGACCTACAAAAAATTATCCGCCACCTCGCTGCAAATTATCCGCCGCATTAAAGTGAACCGGAACAATATACCGGCGAGCGAATACGCCGCATTCCGCGCTTTTGTGGATGAGGTAGTCAACGCCGAAAACAGATACGTGGCTTACAAGTAAACAGATTCATGAAACAATTCACCTCCGTTCAGGACATTCCCGACGTAAGCGCCCTGGTGCAGGAAGCGCTCCGTCTGAAAGCGCAACCCCTTGATTATCAACACCTGGGTAAAAACAAAACCCTGGGACTGGTTTTTATGAATCCCAGCCTCCGCACCCGGCTGAGCACGCAGTTGGCCGCTCAAAACCTGGGCATGAACGTGCTGGTGATCAATGCCGACAAAGACAGTTGGGCGCTCGAATTTACCGACGGCGCCGTGATGGACGGCACAACGGTGGAACACGTAAAAGATGCTGCGCCGGTGCTGGGCAGTTATTGCGATATCGTCGGGGTGCGTTGTTTCCCGGGCCTGCAATCGCGGGAAGCGGACTACTCCGAGCACATCATGAAGCAGTTTATCCGGTACACGGGAAAACCGTACCTGAGCCTGGAATCGGCCACATTGCACCCGCTGCAAAGCCTGGCCGACGCCATTACCATTCAGGAGCACCGGCCCGCGCGCCGGCCCAAAGTGGTGCTGACCTGGGCGCCGCACATCAAGCCGATTCCGCAGCCGGTTGCCAA
Organism: Bacteroidota bacterium; assembly: GCA_029561355.1. Classification (GTDB taxonomy): domain Bacteria; phylum Bacteroidota; class Bacteroidia; order Chitinophagales; family Saprospiraceae; genus M3007. The sequence continues at coordinate 31,196 of JAKQJD010000124.1, forward strand.
TTCCTTCGCCGAATGGATGTGCCGTTCCGACGTGGATTTTGTTATTACCCACCCGGAAGGATACGAACTCGATCCGCATTTTACGGTCAACGCCACCATCGAATACGACCGGCAAAAAGCCCTGGAAGGTGCTGATTTTGTGTATGTTAAAAACTGGAGCAGTTACCGGGATTACGGGAAAGTGCTTTGCACCGATTCTGACTGGATGCTCACAGAACAGCATTTGCGCAACGCACCGGATGCCCGGGTGATGCACTGCCTGCCGTTGCGCCGAAACATCGAACTCAGCGACGAGATACTCGACAGTCCGCGCAGCCTGGTGCAGCAGCAGGCCGCCAACCGGGTGTTTGCCGCGCAGGCGGTGCTGAAAAGAATGCTGGGGGGAGAGTGAATGGTGAGTTGTGAATTGTGAGTTGTCAGTTGTGAGTTGTCAGTTGTGAATGGCTGAGGGAAATTTCCCAACTTTGCAGGAACGAATCGGTAGCACGGCTTTCAAGCCGTCGGGATAAGGCCATTTATGGCCGTAGTTATAGAAAAAATAATGAAAGAGCCCTGAAGGGCCCTTCTCCCGACGGCTTAAAGAAAGCCGTGCTACCCGATCACTACTTACTTCCCTGCATGCAAAACAGGTCGAATACCACAGCGCAGTTTATTTCCAGTATCGTCTCCGTCACCGGCGTCGGAAGCGTTTGTTACCTTTTTTCCGATTTCATCGGTTACCGTTCCGTTGCGCTGATCCTGCTGCTGACGGTGTCGCTTCTTGCCATGCGCCTCCGTTTGTACCCGGTGCTGCTGGCAGCTTTGCTCAGTGCGCTCATCTGGGATTTCTTTTTCATTCCGCCCCGGTATACGTTTCACATCAACAGTTATGAAGACGTGTTGATGCTGGCCATGTATTTTATCGTAGCCCTGCTGAACGGAGTGCTCACCGCACGCATCCGTTTTTTTGAAAAACTGGCCCGGGAAAAAGAAGCGAAACATCAAACCCTGGAATTGTACGACACCCTTTTCGACGCCCTGTCGCACGAACTGCGCACGCCGATTTCAACCATCCTCGGCGCGTCCGACCACTTGCTTTCGGAAGATAAAAACCTGCCGGATAAAGACCGCAAATCACTTGTTCTCGAAATTATGCACGCTTCGGAGCGCTTGAACCTGCTGACGGAAAATTTGCTCAACATGTCGCGGCTCGAATCCGGGTTTATACGCCCCAAAGCCGACTGGTGCGATCTTTCGGAACTGATTTACACGGTGGTGAACCGGCTGGAAGACAGTTTGAGCACACACCGGATACAGGTTTCCCTGCCCGAAAACCTGCCGCTGGTGAAACTGGATTTCGGCCTGACGGAACAGGTTTTGCACAACTTACTGATCAATGCCGTGAAACACACGCCGCAGAACTCGCTGATCCGCATTTCCGCCCATGCACAGCAGCAGCAATGCACGATCGAGGTGTCGGACTCGGGAAACGGGTTTGCGGATACCGACCTGCCGCATATTTTCGAAAAATTTTACCGCAGCCGCAATGCCGGCCCCGGCGGTGTGGGACTCGGATTGTCGATTGCGAAAGGGTTCGTGGAAGCGCAGGGCGGCACCATTACCGTCGAAAGCCTGCCCGGGACCGGCGCTTATTTCCGGATCAGCATTCCTGCCGAACTCAATTACCTGAAACCGGAAAACGATGATTGAAGCGACCATCCTGATCATTGACGACGAGCCGCCGATTCGCCGCCTGCTGGATATTACCCTGTCGGCACAGCACTACCGCGTCATGGAAACCGGTACCGCACGCGACGGCCAGATTGCGGCAGCCATGCACCCGCCCGACCTTATTTTGCTCGATCTGGGCCTGCCGGATGAAGACGGGCAGGCGCTTTTGCTCAAACTCCGGGAGTGGTATTCCAAACCGATCATTGTGTTGTCGGCAAGAAATATGGAAGAAGAGATCGTACAGGCGCTCGACCACGGCGCGAACGATTACCTGACCAAGCCTTTCAGAACGGGCGAACTGCTGGCGCGCATCCGGTCGGCCCTGCGTGTTTCGCGACAGGAAGAAAACAATCCTGTACGGGAATTCGGCAACCTGCGCATCGACCTCGTAGCCCGGCAGCTGCGCCGGAACAACGAATTGGTACACCTGACCGCCACAGAATACGCCTTGCTGCTGCTTTTGGTGCAAAATGAAGGCCGGGTACTGACCCACCAGTTTATTTTGCGGGAAATCTGGGGCGCGCCGTACAGCACTCAATCACAGTATTTACGGGTGTATATCGGCCAATTGCGCAAGAAAATAGAGAACAATCCGAACCAGCCTGTTCATATTATAACCGCTTCCGGAGTGGGTTACCGGTTTTCAGGAAGTTCTTTATAAAATCTTTATATCCTTTTCCTGACTTTTACGCCCGGTTTATACCTCCTGCCTCACTTTTGCCCGGTTCTTTTTCTCAAAAAAATGATGGCAGGATGGAGCACGACGATAAAAAAATCACCCCGGCCGAATGGATACAGATCATTTTCTGGTGGATGTTTTCCATCGCGATGATAGTCGTGGTTTTTTTTAAAATTAAATACTTGTTGTTCAAGTAACACATGAAACCCAGTCATTCTACTACCTCAAAAGTCACCGCCGGTTCACTTCTCATCGCACTCGGCATAATTTACGGAGATATCGGTACCAGCCCCTTGTATGTGATGAAAGCCATCATAGATTCCAAGGAAATATCTGAAATGCTGGTATTCGGCGGAGTCTCCTGCGTCTTCTGGACCCTCGTTTTTCAAACTACCTTTAAATACATCACCCTGACCCTGACGGCCGACAACCACGGCGAAGGCGGTATATTTTCCCTGTATGCCCTGGTTCGGCGTTACGGAAAAGGGCTCGTTTTTTCGGCTATGATCGGGGCCGCCACACTCCTGGCCGACGGCATGATCACACCGCCGATTTCCGTTGCTTCCGCAGTAGAAGGACTGGAAAAAGTAGCGCCGCACCTGCCCACGGTGCCAATCGTCATCGTGATTATTTCATTTATCTTTTTCTTCCAGCGTTTCGGCACACAAACGGTCGGGCGGGCCTTCGGGCCGGTCATGGCCGTCTGGTTTGCCATGTTGCTGGTGTTAGGCGCAGTACAGATTTACCATTATCCCGATATCGTGCGGGCCTTAAATCCTTATTACGCCATCCAGTTGCTGACGCGCTACCCGCATGGTTTCTGGTTGCTGGGCGCCGTTTTTCTGTGTACAACCGGTGCGGAGGCCTTGTATTCCGACCTGGGACACTGCGGCAAATGGAATATTCGCTATACCTGGATTTTTGTAAAGACCAGCCTGGTAGTCAACTACCTGGGTCAGGCAGGCTGGCTGCTGCACCATGGCGATAATTACCTGTCGGGCCGGAATCCGTTTTATGAAATCATGCCGCAATGGTTTCTCATTCCGGGTATCATCATTGCCACTGCGGCGGCGATCATCGCTTCGCAGGCATTGATCAGCGGTTCGTATACACTGATCAGTGAAGCCATGTCGCTCAATTTCTGGCCACGCGTCGGGGTGCGCCAGCCTACCGAGTTCAAGGGACAAATCTATATTCCCAGCGTAAACATTATGCTCTGGGCGGGCTGTATCGCCGTAATGCTGTATTTCCAGAACTCGGAACACATGGAAGCGGCCTACGGGCTGGCCATTACTATGACCATGATGACTACCACGGTCCTGCTGAGTTATTACCTGTACCGTGTACGGAAATGGGCACTCGGGCTGGTGGCTTTTCTGGGATTGCTGTTTATTTTCATCGAGTTATCCTTCTTTATCGCCAACCTGAAAAAATTTCCGGAGGGCGGCTTTATTACCCTCATCATTGGCGGCGGACTTTTCACGATCATGTACTCCTGGTATTTTGCCCGGAAAATCAACAACAAGTTCGTGCGTTTCGTTGATCTGTACACTTACCTGCCGGTACTGAAAGAACTGAGCGAGGACGATGCCATTCCAAAATTCAGCACCCACCTGATCTATCTCACCAAGGCCGATCACCGCAGTCATATCGAGGAAAAAGTGATCAAATCCATTTTTTCCAAAAAACCCAAACGCGCCGACGTTTACTGGTTCCTGCACCTGAACCGCACGGACAGTCCATATACCCTGAATTACGAAGTGGCCGAACTGCTCGACGACAAAGTGATCCGGATCGATATCAACCTGGGTTTCCGCGTGCAACCCCGCACGGAGTTGTTTTTCAAAAAAATCGTCCAGGATCTGGTCAAAAACAAGGAACTAAGTCTGCACATCCGCCCCGACGGAAGCACGAAATACAACCCGGAGCCGGACTTTAAATTCGTGGTGATCGAAAAATTCCTGTCGCTGGAAAACGAGTTCAGCCTGCGCGAAGGACTGCTGCTCAACAGTTATTTCTTCCTGAAAAAACTCAGCCAGTCCGACGAAAAAGCCTTCGGGCTTGACAAGTCGGATATTGTCGTGGAAGACGTACCCATGCTGGTGCAGCCGGTGCAAAAAATGGATTTCAAGCGGATACCCTGAAACGCGGATCACGCGAATGAATAGCGCATTACGCGGATTTGATTTGAGTAAGTGAAGATTTTTCTTCATTTTTCAGGCCAATCCGCGTGATCCGCTATTCATCCGCGTAATCCGCGTTGCAGCATCAGTGTATTTCAATGTCTTTTCTGTTCGACACCGAAAATATCCCCAGCCCGTTTTCCAGGTTGTGGTAAATGGATACCGGTTCCACCAGCGGGTTTTCATCCACCTCGTAATTGGCTTCATAGGAGCGCGACCATTTGAAATAGTCCTCCGTCACGTGGCGCACGCGCACTACGATAGAACTATCCGCAGTGCCGTATGACTGGCTGTCGAAACGCGCCTGGAATTTGTAGGTCTGCCCGTCAAAAAACTGGTCGCTGATGAGTCCGCCGTTGTAAAAACCGGCTTGCACGTTGGGGTCGTTGTAGCCATCTACATACACCGCATTTTCCACCACCCCTAGTGTATCCATTTCACCGGTTTGCGGGTCGTATCTCGTCTCGTAAAACAGTTTGAACAGCTTGACTTCGTAATAGTTTTTCACCCCCGGCTGGTCCTGGAAAAACACTTCCGCCAGATCGATGCGGTCGCCGAATTCGCCCGGAACGGCATTGTATTTTACCCGCGCCGAATCTATCTGAAAATCGGCCGGCATGATCTGTACAGCCCGTACGGCCGGGAAATCCGGATGCGCTGCACGTATCTCATAGGTGCTGCCGGGTTGTAACGGATGCGTTAAAACGGCTGTCAGCACAAATGAACTGTCGACACTTAAAGGCGTGAATGTCAGCCACTTCTGCCCGTTTTCGTACAGTTCGGCCGTAGCGCCTTTGACGAACCAGTCGTCGAAAGATTCCGGGCTTTCCAGAATGCCGTAATTCCGCGATACCACTATGCGAATGGCTGAATCTTTCTGATCGAGCAGCAGGTGAAATGAAAGTTGTTTGTCGTATTCCGGCGGATCGATCTTGACGGTCTGGCTGAAAAAATCTTCCGTGCAGGATGCCAGCAGGAGGGAAGCGGAAAGGAGGAAGAATATGTATTTCATATTGTTGGGTGGTTGAGAATGTTGATGAGGTTGATGAGGGTTGATAAGGGTTGATGAGGGTTGATAAGGGTTGATGAGGGTTGATGAGGTTGATAAGGGTTGATGAGGGTTGATAAGGGTTGATGAGGGTTGATAAGGGTTGATAAGGGTTGATGAGGGTTGATAAGGGTTGATGAGGGTTGATAAGGGTTGATGAGGGTTGATATTCAGCCGCTCAAAAAAGAGGGAATTTGTTCATTCATCGAGCGGCTGAATATCAACCCTCATCAACCTTTATCAACCCTCATCAACCTTTATCAGAACTTAAAGCTCCAGGCGAAATACGGAATCACCGGAAACAGCGAAGCCTTTTTCAGCACCTGTTTGGTTTGCCCGTTGTTGTATTCCGTATCGGTAAACAGGAAGAACGGATTTTTCCGGTTGTATGCATTATAGGCGCCAAATGCCCAGGTACGCGTGTAGCGGCGTTTTTTCTTGGTAAATTCCACCCCGACGTCGAGGCGGTTGTAGGACGGCATCCGGAAATTGTTGCGCTTCGGCGTATGCGTGATGGTGCTGAGGTAATTGCCGTAGTTCGACGGACCGAGGTACTGCGAGTTGCCGAGCGTCACGGCGTTACCGGTGGAGTACACCCAACTGGCCGCCAGGGAAAAACGCTCGGTGAATTTGTACGAACCCGTCACTTCGAAATCGTGCCTGCGGTCGTATTTGTACGGAAATTCCTTGCCGAAGTTGATGTCGTCGAATTGCCGTGTAGCCCAGGAAAGCGTGTAGCCGATCCAGCCGCTGAGTTTGCCCGTTTTTTTCTGCACGAAAAACTCCGACCCGTAGGCGGTGCCGCGGCCTTGCGATACGCGGTCTTCCCAGCCTTCAAATTGCAGCAGGCTGGAGCCCTCGCGGAATGCGATGACGTTGTTCATTTCCTTGTAATAGAGTTCGACGCTGAATTCGTAGTCTTTACCCAGCGTTTTGGCAGTGCCCACGGCCGCCTGCCAGGAGTCCTGCGGTTTTACACGTTTGGTCGTCGGCAGCCACAGGTCGGTGGGCAAACCGATGGTTTCGTTGGTAAGCAGGTGGATATACTGGCGCATGGTGCTGAAACCGGCTTTCACCGACCAGCCGCCATCGAGCAGGTACCGCGCATTGAGGCGGGGCTGCAGGGAGAAATATGGTTTGCCGGCGAGGGCGAATCCGGAAAAGTGCAGGCCAGCATTGACCCGGAAACTGCTGTTTATTTTCCAGTCGTCTTCGGCGTAGGCCGCAAATTCGGTGGCCTGCACATTGGGTTGTACGTAGTTGGAACTAAAACTGCTGATATCTTCACCTGCTTCGAAAGAAGAATAACTCGAGCGGAAATCGCCCGGTTTGAACGTATGCAGGATGGCATTCGCGCCGAAGCGAATATAATGTTCCGGGCTGGGCAGGTAATCGAAATCGATTTTGGCTGCCACGTCGCTGATTCCGGAAAAATAATTCAGGTCGAACTTGTCTTCGCTGATCAGAGCCTTGTTTTCAAATTCCCGGCTTTCAAAACCGTTGGAAGTTTCAAATTTATAGCGGCTGAACGTAAGGGTGCTGTTGGCAAAAAGTTTGGGCGTCCAGATATGGTTCCAGCGCAGCGCCGTCGTGATGTTTCCCCAGCCCAGCCCGGCTTTGAACCGGTCTTCGTACTCTTCGTCGTTTTCTTCAATATTGAAGTAAAACTTGTCCTGACCGGCGTAAAAACTCAGGAAAACGCGGTCTTTTTCAGAAAACTTATAGTTCACCTTCGCATTCACGTCGTCGAAAAAATACCCTACTACCCCATCACTCCCGTCGGCCTTGAAACCCGCCTTGATGAGCGGCCGCGCCAGAATGTCGATGTACGTGCGGCGCCCGGAAACGATGAACGAGGACTTCCCTTTTTTGATCGGCCCTTCCAGCGTGAGTTTGGATGCGATGAGGCCGATGGTGCCTTCTCCGTGGAATTCGTTTTCGTTGCCTTCCTTCATATTGATTTCGATCACCGACGACAGGCGCCCGCCGTACCGTGCCGGAAAACCGCCTTTGATGAGCGAAACGTCTTTGACCGCATCGGGGTTGAACACCGAAAAAAACCCGAACAGGTGTGACACGTTGTACACCGGCACCCCGTCGAGCAGGATCAGGTTCTGGTCGGGACCGCCGCCGCGCACGTAAATGCCGCTCTGGCCTTCGCCGCCGCCCGAAACGCCGGGCAGCAGTTGCAGGGCCTTGAGCACGTCTTTTTCGCCGAGGAAAGCGGGCACGTTTTTGATTTGCTGGATCGGCACGTCGATGCGGCCCATTTGCGCGCGTTCTTCGATGCGTTCGTAGCGTTCACCTTTGATCTCGACCTCCCGCAGCACGGAGCCGGGTTCGAGGGAGATATTTTGTGCGGTGTTTTTATCCAGAAAAAACTGGAATGCGCCGGGTTTGTAACCGATGTAGGTAATGGCGATCAGGGCAGAATCGCTGGGCAGGGTCAGGCTGTAAAAGCCGAAGGTATTGGTGACGGTACCCTTGCCGCTTTTCACGTCGCGGATGGTAGCGCCGATCAGGTATTCACCGCTGGACTGGTCGGTCACGGTGCCGCTGATGGTAAACTTGTCCTGCGCGCGGATTTGCCAGGAAAACAATAAAAACAAAATAAAAACGAAGATTTTAGCCGGTTTCGGCGGGCAAAAGGTGTTTATACGTTGCATAGAAGGAAGGTGGGTTAGTTATGGGCAAAGGACGCAGGGAAGAAGAGGAATGGTTGTTGGCGCAGGCTGTTTTGTGTTTTTTTTAACTAAATCGGATCGTATTGAGGTATAGGTTCATAGTCAGGTTTTCCGGAATGTATACCGGTTAAACACCACCCATCCCTTTTTCTCGTCTTTTCGCCAGTCGGTAAGTTCTATCGTTTGATCATCCAAAAACCGGTAAACGCATTTGCCCTGCTGCGTTGCCGGAGTTCCCCATAACGTAATGAATTCGTGGCCGTTGTAATGACCTTCCACCGGAAAAATATCGCCGTTGGAATCCATCCACTGCGCATTGAAACGATCGGATTTTCCCGCATTTTTGTAAAAGGCTTTCCCTTCGAAAATCTCTGCCGGACCTGTAGGCGGATGCGCGTCCAGTTTGTAAGTCAGCACCATAAACCTGTTTTGCAGGTCGGGCTCCCATTTCATGCTGGCCTCCGCCGTCGGCGTTTTCGACACCCAGGAACCCAGTATCCGTTTTTCAAATGAAGTGACGTGCGTGCTGTCGGCCAGCCTGCGCCGCACGTTGCGCCAGGTCTGATCGACCATAGGGCCGGTGCGATTGCCGCCCAGCACGTGCAGGTGCAGGTGAAATGCCGATTGCCCGGCGTTTTCGTTGGTATTGATCACCAGCCGGTAGCCTGTTTCGGCATGGGTGGTGCGTTGTACCATATCCCGGGCCGTAAGCAGCATATGGCCGAGCAAGGCTTCGTCAGCCGGGGTCGCATCGTTCAGCGTCGGGATACGGCGATTGGGAATCACCAGCAGGTGGAAAGGCTCCTGCGGACTGATGGAACGCAAAACCGTTACCAGGCTGTCCTGATAAAAAAGGCGCTCCGGAAATTTCCCGTCAATTTCCTTTTGAAAAACGGAGGGCTCGGCCAGTGCTTTGGCTTTGCGTTGCAGGTATGCCGGATTCAGCAGACTATTTGTTGTCACCTGCCCGGTATTTCTGTAAATAAGGGAAAACCTGCCGGTGCTGTTTGCCCAGGGCACTTCCAGGTACTTTTCAAGCACGGAATCTGCTTCCGGGTGGTAAACAGTGCGTTTCAGTACACTCCCCTGACCGGTTTCAAAAATATAATCTCCCTGGTCTATACGCTTTAACCGGAACGTATCGACCGGGCTGGAATGCGAATAGGCCACTTCGGCCGTGTACAGGATCTGTCCGTTTTGATAATGCAATTGCAGGTTTTCGCTCGAAACGGGAAGGGAATCACGCGTGTCAGTATGAACGATCGAGACCTTTCCTTCCAGATGCTGCGGGTTCCGGATTTCCCATTGCTCATATTCCAGTCCCCGTTCCGTGTGCGCCACCCAGACACCCTGGAGCCGGTAGAAGGCGGCAAAATCCTGCAAAGAAAAGGTCTGCGCTGTCGTGGTGAACGTCAGCAATAGCACCGCTGCAAGCGGCAACAAAGTTGTTTTCATATTCAAGAGGGCGTCGTGGTAAACAGTGCAACGAAAATACAGCAAGCCCGGAATTTTTGTACCTAACACCTCGTTTCCTTCTCAAACCTGAATCGTATGCTGCAAAAAATACTCGAACGGATATCGCAAAAAAGTGGCGTTCATGACCTCGCCGGGGTGCTCGCTTCCGGCATTTCCGGCGCCGACCTGAACTCGCTCCTGCTGGAAGTATTTCGGCTAAAAACAGATAAAATGCAGCCTGCGGATGTACTGGAGGCGTACCGAACCAACCGTTTTGTGCAGCCCGCCGAAGTAGATACCATTGATTTTCAGGAGTTTACACTGAATGCGCTGAAACTTTCCCGCGCGGCAGGTTTTCAGCCCATCCAGTTGTCGCCGGTGAGCCCGCTGGGTGCCTGCTCCGTCGTAGCCACAGCCCATCAGCATAAAATCATTTCCGCTACACGCGGCACGGAAGTAACGGCCGATGCCACCAACGTGCTGGCTTTGGAAAGTGCTGTACGCCGCATGAAAACGAATTTCCCGCAATCGCCCCTGCATTTCAGCACAACGCACAGGCACGTGCGCGCCCAGGAAATTCCCGACGTGCCGGGTTTCTCGGCGCATTTCACCATTCTGGGGCTGACATCTGCCGGGCGTGATACGGGCAGTTTCAGTTTTGAAAAAGAGAGTTTGCTGCGGCACGTCCGGTTTTACAGGACGTATTTTAAAGAAACCTTGCAGATCGAACCCCTGAAAATTCGCCTCAAAGCGCTGGACCGGCCCGGAGAAATCAACCGCGTTTTCGAGGCTGTAAGCACATATTTACAGGAAATGGAACCGGAATTACCCGTTGAAATCATTCCTTCTACGGCTGCCGAACAAGGCTATTACCAGCACCTGCAATTCAAAATCGTCATCGCGGGTCCCGACGGCCGGGAAATCGAAATCGCCGACGGCGGGTTCACCGACTGGACGCAGCAACTCAGCGGTTTCCGGAAAGAGCGGTTTTTGATTAGTGGGCTGGGGCTGGAAATGTTGTTTAAAGGGTTGATGAGGGTTGATAAGGTTGATGAGGGTTGATATTCATCCGCTCGGTAAGGCTGACAATTCATACTTTTCGAGCGACTGAATATCAACCCTCATCAACCTTATCAACCCTCATCAACAAAAAAAATTCCAAATCGCATCAAATTTCAATTTTTGATTGACATTTACCCGCATAATTTAACCACTTGCTCCGCAACATGTCCTACATTCTCGCCATCGACCAGGGTACCACCTCCACGCGCGCCATTGTTTTTGACAAAAAAGGCAACACCATCGCCGTCGCCCAACAGGAAATCACACAGTATTTCCCCAAACCCGGCTGGGTGGAGCACAATCCAGTGGAAATCTGGGAGACCGTGCAGGAAACCGTCCGGACGGTTGTGAAAAAAGTGGGCGCCCGCAACATCGCCGCCATCGGCATCACCAACCAGCGGGAAACCACCGTGGTGTGGGACAAACGGACCGGCAAACCTGTGTACAATGCCATCGTGTGGCAAAGCCGCCAAACCGTCGACATCTGTGAAGCCTTGAAAGCCAAAGGGTTAGATTCCGAAGTGCGCTACAAAACCGGGCTGCTGATCGACGCCTATTTTTCGGGTACCAAGATCAAGTGGATCCTCGACAATGTGCCCGGCGCACAGGCCGACGCTTTCGCCGGTAACCTGATTTTCGGCACCATCGATACCTGGCTGCTCTGGAATCTCACCGAAGAACGCACCCACGCCACCGACTATACCAACGCTTCGCGCACCATGTTGTACAACATCCGCGAACTGGACTGGGACACCGAACTGCTCACGGCGTTCGATATTCCGAAATCTATGTTGCCCACGGTGATGGACTCATCCGGTGTGTTCGGCCATGCGCGGCAGGACATTATGGGTATCGAAAACGTGCCGGTTTCAGGCATTGCCGGCGACCAGCAGGCCGCCTTGTTCGGACAGGGTTGTTTCGTGGAAGGTATGGCCAAAAACACCTACGGCACCGGCTGCTTTATGCTCATGAACACAGGCTCGCAGGCGGTGGCTTCCCAAAACGGTCTGCTCACCACCATTGCCTGGGGACTCGGCGGGAAAGTGGAATATGCCCTTGAAGGCTCCATTTTCGTAGCCGGTTCGGCAGTAAAATGGATGCGTGATACGGTGGAACTGTTCACCGACGCGGCCGAAACGGAGAACTATGCCCGCAGCCTCGAATCCTCGGAAGGGGTGTATTTCGTGCCGGCTTTCGTAGGCCTCGGCACACCGTACTGGGATTCGGAAGTGCGGGGCTCCATCTTCGGCCTCACGCGCGGCAGCAGCCGTTCGCACCTCATCCGCGCCACACTCGAAAGTGTGGCGTACCAAACCAAGGACGTACTCGACGTGATGGAACGCGACTCCGGCATCGAACTGAAAACCCTGCGCGTGGATGGCGGTATGGTGCGCAACAACTTCCTCATGCAGTTCCAGAGCGACATGCTTCATGTACAGGTGGAACGCCCGCTGGTGCAGGAAACCACGGCGCTCGGCGCGGCGTATCTCGCCGGACTGGCAGTAGGCTACTGGGCAAACAAAGAGGATATCGCGCAAAACTGGCAACTGGATAAAGCCTTCAAGCCGGAAATGGCCGCGGAAGATGCGCAGCGGTATTATGCGGGATGGCAGAAAGCGGTGGAAGCGGCGCGGGTGTTTAAGATATAATCCAGGCATAACCTACTGAATTACACGCTACTATGCAGGTAGCATGTTCGGAAAAGAAACCGTATTTTTGCAAAATGATCAGAGAAATTCACATCGAAAATTTCCGCTCTATCAATCGCGCCGATCTTCCACTTGGAAAGATTACGGTACTTACCGGCGCTAACAATAGCGGCAAGTCGAGCATTTTGTATGGTTTGATGGTATTGCAGGATTTTGTAATGAATCCGAATCAGACGCTGGAAGAATTGTTTGCATTGCCGTTTATTAATTTGGGAGGATTCGAGGAGGTGAAGTCGAAATATG
>JAKQJD010000152.1 GCA_029561355.1 Bacteroidota bacterium
TCTTCATTTACCTTGTTAAAGGTAAACCGGTACGTGATCTCGTCGCCCGACACCGAAGCGTCGTTGTCGACGTGGATTTCATACCGGACGTTTTCGCCGAATGAAAAGTAGTTCGGGCCGCCCTGCGGAAGTTGGAACGGCACATACGTTGCGATGATCGTGATCGTATTGGGGTTGTCGGGGCTGCGGAATGCATACAGGTCGACATTGTCCGCCAGCGGGTCGTTGGAGATCATCGGCGCTTCGCGGTGGCTGGAAGCCCAACTTGCAGAAATGGCTGCCGACCACAAGGCGATGACTAACAAGCCTTGTTTTATAAGTTGAAAATTCATCATGGATGATTTTAATCGTTAAGAATGAGGGTGGTGACGGTTTGTGTTTCAAACACGAAACACTACAAACCATACACACATTTACTGGCCAACTTCCGTTCCTCTCCAGGGAGTAGCAACGTACGGGAAGGCAGATTTGAACGGTTTGTCGTTCTGGTTCACACCGGTGCGGTAAGTGATCACGTTGATCAGTTGCGGCGTTACCGGATTGGCTCCACCGACTGTGTAGTCGTCGTACCACAAACCGATAGCGGCCAGTGCAACGCCTGCAACAGCCTGTAGTTCGATGGCTGTTACGTCGTCTTCAAGGCGGCGGCCGTTCGGGAAACCGTCCATATTCGGGATGGCTTGCAGGAGAGTCGTCTGGTTGTATGCCGGATCGGTGAGGCCCAGTACAGCCGCCTGAATAATACCCATGGAACTGAATTTCGGGTCGTCGCGGGGTGTTACCGGCACGGCCATGTTCAGGCGAAGCATATCGCCGCCATTCGGCAGGAAGTTGTTGATAAAGGGTTTGCCGGCTGCCAGCGGGTCGCCGTTTTTACCGGTAGCCAGTTGGTAAGGACGCATGTTCGGAACGCCCGTGTGGAAAATAGGCCACAGGTCGACCGAACGCGGTTTGCCGGCTGCGGGAAGCAGCAATGTGCCGAAAACGGCATCGTCGAGAGCGGTACCTGCAAGTGCAGGGCTTCCTTTCAGAGCAAACAAACCGTCATGGGTGTTGCCGAAGTCGAAACCCTGGAGGGAATTGCGCTGAATACGGAGTGCGGAGAATGCAGGAACAGCCGTGCCGAATTGCGAATCATCCATGTACAACGCCAGTTCGGGATTGTAGAAATACTCGTCCAGCGTGGTTTCCGTGATTTCATCGTACGGCGTGATGCGGTTCCAGAAGTCTTTCTGGCCGATCGGAATCACCGCTTCATTGGTCAGCGGCATGCCCAGGCGCGACACCTGAACCCAGTCGCCGCCATTGGTCGGCGCTTCACCGCCCGATTGGAGCGTTTGAATCGCCTGACGGTTGGCAGAAGCCCATACGCCGATGACGAAGTCGCCGTCGAGGATATTGTCGGGTGTGAACGGAGCGCCTGCTTTGCGCAGCGTCAGGATCGGCACCTGAATAGCGATGGAATGCACGTTGTAACGGCCGAGGCCGTCGCGGGAGTTACCATTCTGACGAGGCGCATCTCCCAGGTCGAAAATGCCTCCGAGGTCGACGAAGAAAGGATCGTCAGCCGGACCGCAGTACACTTTTTCACCGGTGCTGGCGAGTTTGATGGCGCCGGTGATCAGGCTCTCATAGTCGGAACCCAGTCCGACAGCCGATTCGATGGAACGTGGGCCGATGTTGGGCGGCGGAACGATACCGTTGGAAATGACTGTCGTGTACGTGTTGCCGCCGTTGATACTTCTTTCCAGCGTGTACGTGGTTTTCAGATTTTCCAGCCCCAGTCGGATGTTGAAAAACGTGGACGGATCTTCATTCACCTTCTGAAAAGTGAAGCGGTAAATGATTTCATCGCCCGGAATGCTTGCATCGTTGTCGATGTGGATCACATATTGGATGTTCTCCCCGAAAGAATAATAATTCGGCCCCCCGAATGGCAATTCTGCCGGAATATAATTGGCGATAATGGTGATGGTGCTCGGATCGTCCGGGCTGCGGAACGCATACAGGTCCGTGTTGTCTGCCAGGGGGTCATTGGCAATCAGTGGTGCTTCACGGTGACTGGAGGCGGAGGCTGCCGTACAGAATACTACCCATAAAAGAGCAAGCAACGGTACATGGCGGTACGTTGTACGTGTGAACAAGTGGGTCATTTTAATTTGCTTTTGATTAATAAGTACTTGCACTTACGAGGGGCAATCGGGATTTGGTTTTAAATTAAAATCGGGCAGCCCGTTTTTCCTGCTCCCGCATCGCCTAAAAAATCACCGGAATCGCAGGGATGTGTCCGAATTCCACTTTAATTTGGGGCTTATTAAAGAAAACTTGAAAATGATCCGCATTAAAAGAACTGATTCCGAAAATGAAGATTTTGTAAAACTTGTCGAAAAACTTGACCGCGACCTGGCGGAAAGGGACGGGAACGAACACGATTTTTACGCACAGTTTAACAAAATCGCCCACCTTAAAAATGTCGTGTTGGCATATGCCGGAGACATACCGGCCGGCTGCGGCGCTTTCAAGGAAATAGCGCCAGGTACTGCGGAAGTGAAACGCATGTACGTGCTGCCAGAATACCGCAGCCAGGGCATCGCATCGCTCGTGCTGGCCGAACTGGAAAAATGGGCCGCCGAACTTTCGTTCAAAACCTGCGTGCTGGAAACGGGCAAACGCCAGCCCGAAGCCATCCGGTTGTATGAAAAGAATGGATATGCGCTGATTCCCAATTACGGGCAGTATGAGGGCGTGGAAAACAGCGTTTGTTTTGAAAAATCGCTGCTGCAATGAACAAGAACATCCAAAGAGAAAACACACAGTCCACGAAAATTTTCGACCACCGGAGCCTGGCAAATGATTACAGAACCCTGGTCCCCCTTTTGAAAAAAGGTATGCGGGTACTGGATGTTGGCTGCGGTACCGGGGCCATTACCAAAGACATCGCAAATGCCATCGGCCCCGAAGGAAGCATTACCGGTATCGACAACACGAAGTCGTTTATCGAGAGCGGCCAGTCCACCTATGCAACGGTTTCCAACATGCAACTGCTGCACGCCGACATTTTCAAATTCGAACCGGAAGACAGGTTCGATCTGATCGTTTCGGCCCGGGTGCTGCAATGGCTCAGCAACCCGCTCGAAGCGCTTTTGAAAATGAAAACCCTGCTCCGGCCGGATGGCATTCTCTCTATTCTTGATTATAACCACACAAAAATTGAATGGGCGCCGGCTATTCCACACAGCATGCGGCAGTTTTACGACACTTTCCTGAAATGGCGGTCAAACGCGGGTATGGATAACGAAATAGCAGATCACCTGCCGGAATTAATGGCGACAGCAGGTTTTCATTCCATTGAAGTATTCAATTCCGATGAGTATTATGACAGAAGCCGGACCGATTTTCAGGCCAAAACGGGCATCTGGTCGAAAGTGGCGGGCTCCAGCCAAATGGTGGAAGAAGGTTATCTGGACGATGACCTGCGCCTGCTCGCCATCCGGGAATATGATGCCTGGGTGGAACGGGAAGCTGTTTCCATGACGATGAAACTAAAGGAAGTGCGGGGGGTGAATTAGCCGCCTCCGGCGGGAGTTTTATTTAACCACAAGGGGCACGAAGGGTTTTCACAAGGTTCACAAAGATGGAGCCCCCTTGTGAACCTTGTGAAAACCCTTCGTGCCCCTTGTGGTTAAATAAACTACCCGCCGGAGGTAGTTAAAAAATCACAGCGCCAGGTGCAGCGCCTCCACCGGTTTTTCCATAAATATCGCCGCCTTCGCCTCGAAATCCGCCGCCGATTCGGTCGTAAAATACTGCACGTTGCCGTTTTTGCTGCAGCGCGCCTCCATGTCCGGATGACGGCGCAGGTAATCGGCGAGGCTTTCCGCCACGATCTCACCCTGCGACAACACCTGGATCGATTCAGGCAGAAATTGTCGTATTTTATGGATGAGTAAAGGATAATGCGTACATCCCAGCACGATGGTGTCGATGCCCGGTGACTGTGAAAGCAGTTGTTCGAGGTATTTTTGAACAAAATAATCGGCGCCCGGACCGTTGTGCTCGTTGTTTTCTACCAGCGGCACCCACATCGGGCAGGCCTGCTGATACACTTTCAGGTCAGGAAACGACTTGGCAATTTCGATGACGTAGGATTCCGACAAGACGGTGCCGCGCGTGGCCAATACCCCGATTTCACCGGTTTGGGTATAACTGCCGACTATTTCGGCAGTAGGCCGGATGACGCCCAAAACGCGCCTTCCCGCCGCCATTTTCGGCAGATCCTGTTGTTGAATGCTTCGCAAAGCCTTCGCCGAAGCCGTATTGCAGGCCAGAATGATCAACGGACAGCCCATATCGAACAGGTGCTGCACACATTCGAGCGTATAGTGGTAAATCGTTTCGAAATCGCGCGGCCCATATGGCGCCCGGGCATTGTCGCCGAGGTAAATGTAGTCGTACTGCGGCAGCAGGCGCTCGATGTCGCGAAATACTGTGAGGCCGCCGTAGCCGGAATCGAAAACACCAATCGGGGACATTAATAGAGAGGTGAGAGGGTGAGAGAAGTGAGAGAAGTGAGAGGTGAGAGAAGTGAGAGAAGTGAGAGGTGAGAAGTGAGATGCGTAGCGTACACCACTTATCACTCATAACTCATAACTTTTCAGGGTTCTTTGGCCAGTACGTACTCGTTGTATCCTTTTACCAGCGACTGATACAGTAATTTGCCCTGGGCGGCATAACCCGCTTTCGAATAATGCACCGAATCGGAGGACATCAGGCCGGAACTTTTCCAGTTGATAGCGGAGTTGGCGCCG
>JAKQJD010000158.1 GCA_029561355.1 Bacteroidota bacterium
GTGGTCCGTACCATCACCACCGGGCAGGAAACCACGCTCGGCGGACTACAAAGCGGCGTGTATCGCCTGGAGGTGTATGAAAAGGAGGGCGCTGTGCCGCAGGTGTTTAGTTTGATCAAGCAGTAAAGTTTGAATCAGGATTAGAAGGATTAAAAAAGGATTAGAAGGATTTGATTTTCAGGATTTTACAACACGATCACCTGCTTTGTGGCTGGTAAATGTTGTAAGGCTAAAATCCTGAAAATCAATTCCTTCTAATCCTTTTTTTAATCCTTCTAATCCTGATTTAACATCTACCGCAACACCCGCCCCACACGAATCCCCATCATCCCGTCCGGCGCCGAATAAACTTCTTCCTCCAGTGTGAAATCGAATAACCCCCTGGCACGAACCCGCACGACATCCGGCGGCAGACTCCCTTGCCTGCTATAAATCCACCGAACGCCGAATGCCAGAAAAGGCTCCAGAAACCAGCGTTTCTGTTTCCCCAGGTAGTCGATGCCGCCGAATTGCAGCATAAACCCGCCCGACAACTGCCGCCTTTTCAGCAACAGCCATTCTTCGTACTGGCCGCCCTGCCGGATGGTGTTGTAATAGCGACTGTTGTATATATCGCTGAACTTCAGCATCAGCCCGATGTACCGGTGATCCATGAGAAATGGCTGGAAGTAGTATTTCAGGGTGGGCATCAGTTTATATCCGGCGAACCGTTCTCCCTGGTACCGGGAAAAAATGGAAGAATAATAAACGCCGCTCACACCGGCATCGAGCCCCCAGCGTGGCCAGAGCGGAATATCGGCATGAAGGGTAACCGACGACTGCACAGGGTTTATCAGCGCAAAAGGCGATATTTTCAGCGAATAAGGCATATGTTCCGCCAGTGGCCGCCGGGAGGTTTTATCCTGGGCAAACATATGCAGGGGCAGCAGCACTGCCCAAATGAAAGTGGCAGCCCGCATCTATTTGGGAATTTGTCCGAGTTTTTTGATCACGACGATGTCTGTGATATCGAATATCTGAAAATCGGTTTTGGAAGAAACGATCATTCTGTCGCCGTCGACAATCAGGTCGTTCGGGTCGGTAATACTCACGGAATTCGGTTTTTCCAGCACCGCTTCCGGGTCGGTAATGTCGAATATGCGCAACTGGTCGCTGCCTTCATCACAAACGAACAGGAAATTGTCTTTGTAACCCAGCCCGTTGGGAATATCCAGATCATAAATTCCGACGGTTTTCGGCGCCGATTTGTCGCTGATGTCGTACACCACCAGTGCACTTCTCGCGGCGACGGTGCCGCAGGCATTTCGGATCACTTTGATCGTCGAATAGGCGTAATTACCTTTCACCACCACCGGGTCACAACCGCTGAACCCGAGATCGCTCAAGCGGTCGGATTTGGCCTGGATAACAGGCGCGGCCGGATTATCGATATTCACAATGTACAAAGCCGTGGTGGAGCCCAGAAAAATAGTGTTGTCGTAAATGACGATCGTTTCCAGTCCGAAGTCCGTTTTGAGCCGGTTGATCAGCGCCGGATGCTCTTTCTGGGTAATGTCGTAGGTCTGCACCTCGTCGAGATTGAGCACGTACATGTAGTGGTCGTGCACCGCAAAACGTGTAATGGAGCCCGATTGACCGACACTATTGACGGATTCGGCATCCTTGCTGCAGGAAAAATGGAGGAAAACGAGGGAAAGAAGGAGAAGATGTTTCATGATTTAATGTTGATGAGGGTTGATGAGGTTGATAATGTTGATGAGGGTTGATAATCTTCAGTTGAGCGTCACACATTTCGCATGGTCCAGCACAGCATTTTCCCAGCCGATAATTGCCCCTTTCGATTCATCCACACATTCGAAATAACCTTCGTACAGAAGCGGATACAGTGCAGGATTGATAACATCCCGGATGCGGCTGGTTTCATGGATATTGAACAGGTCAGCCACGTCGATGGTCACCAGGTCTCTCCAGATGTCGGCATAAATGTAATGGTCGGAAAGAGTAAAATCCGTAATGGCCGGAATTTTCAAAAAAACCATATTGACCGTATTGAGCGAATCTTTCAGGTTGAAAACGTGAATTCCCTTTCGCTGTTCCAGAATAAACAGGAGCGTGTCTCGCAGGAAAATGGTACCCGACTCGACAATGGGTTCGGGCGCCCGGCTGCCGATATCGCCCAGCTCACTCACAGGCAGATAAACGGGTTTTTTGCCTTCACCGTTGTAGAACTCCTTCTCTTCCCGAACGCAGGCGTTGAGAAACAGGGAAAGAAAAGCAAAGAAAAAGGCGGTTTTAAGATGCATCGGAAGAGCGCTTTTTTCAGGAGACGAAGTTTGCCCGACAATAGTTGGGCCGAGCGGCAGCGAAAAGTAAAAAATAAATTTCACCCCGGAGTAAATTCCTTCTTTCATGCCACATCAATTTGTCTAAAGGAGGCGAGCCATTACAATTTTTTATTTTTAACCACAATGACACAACGACACAATGCGTAGAGCCCTCCTGGTTTGTGGCTTTGTGGCTTTGTGGTTAAGAAAATAAAATGGCCGTCAGGCCACAAAAAATCCGTTTAAATCCGCAAAAATCCGTTTCATCCGTTGTCCTATCCTCCTACGTGAGGCGGAGCCGAACGAATCCCCATCCCAACAAAAAATCCCGAACCTTTCACAGTGGAAAAGTTCGGGACGGTCCGGCTCGAGGTATCTCAATCCGGCACTTTAATTATCGGACTTCAGGTCGGCAGAAATTTTATCCAGTTTCACAGCCATGCTGCGTTTGAAATCAGCCCAGCCGTCTTTCATATCTTCGTTTACGCGTGCCATATCGGTTCTGAGTTCTTCGCGTTGGGCAGCGAGCCGTTTGCGGCGTTCCTGCCAGCGGGCTTTTTCCTTGGCGCTGGCTTTATCGATTTTATTATCGATTTTGGAAATCTCGGCATCCAGGTCGCGGGCGGTTTTATCCATCGCCATCGCTACGCTGTCGCGTTCGGCACGCATGGCGGCCATAGCATCCTGCGATGCATCTTTCATATCATTTTTCGCTTCTGCGGCTTTTTCCCTGGCATCCTGCATGTCGTCTTTCGCCGCTTCCTTTTTTTCAGACGGCGTGTCATTACAGGCAACCAGGGCTACGGTAGCAGAACATACTGCCAGCAAGCATGCGAATAAGAGTTGCTTTTTCATTGTTCGGTCAATAATTGGTGAATGTTGTATTTGAGTGAATGCTATATTCGATTGGTTTTCATTTCAAAGGCGGGGACAACGCCGTCATGTGGTGTACTGCGGCGCTGCCCTGCCCGACGAGGAGTGGGGGTCGCCATCGTTGGAAACGAAGGCTACAGATCCGCTCTTCTGCGTCCTGAAATAAGACTTATGACGAATACGATCAGCGCGACAAAAAACAGGATTTTAGCCAGATATGCTGCGCTGCCCGCAAGACCGCCGAAGCCGAGTACGGCAGCGATCAGTGCTATGACGAAAAAGGTGACAGACCATCTTAACATGATATAGGATTTTTATGGTAAGTAAATGGGTGCGGGTTTCATGGGGATATACGAAGCGTATCTAGGGCCCGGAAGTTTGGTAAAACAGATGAGCGTTCCAGTTACGTTGTAGTTCGATATTCGGGTTGGTAGAAAGCAGGTAGTTCGTCATTGTTTGTATTTTAGTTACAAGGCTACCTCCATGTTAAAAAAAGCAGACCGCCCGATGCGACCTGCTTTTTGAGGAATATTTTCCCGATTTGTCTTAAAAGTGTAGAAAGGCTGCTTATTCTGAGAACCGCACCCGGAAGACGGTCCAGCCGTTTTTCTCCGTTTCCAGCGTAAAAAGACAGCCGTGTGCGGTAAGGATTTCGCGTGCCAGTGTGAGGCCGATGCCCTGACCGCCGTTTTTGCTGCTGAAGAAGGGCGAAAACAACTTGTCTTTCAGCATTTCGGGAATCCCCGTTCCGTTGTCGGCAATTTCCAGTTGAACAGGATTCGAGGAGGCGCGTACCTGCACTATCCCCTGATCGGGGATGGCTTCGATGGCATTTTTTACCAGGTTGATGAAAACCTGTTCGAGTTGCCCGGCATCTGCCCGGACGGGCAGCGGAGCGGAAGGCAGTTCCGCTTGCAGGGTCACGCCAGAAGTGCGGGCCTTGTATTCCATTAATTGAACCACCTTTTGCAGCAACGGCACCAGATCGATCGTTTCCAGGCGCGGCTCGGGCAGGCGAATCACATCGGCGAAATTGCGCATAAAAACGCTGAGGTGCTCGTTGCGTTCGATGGCGATTTGCAGAGCGGGCGCAATCTCGGACCCTTCGGGCTGCAATTGCAACGTAGTGTCGAGGATGGAATTGACCGCACCGATCGAGTTGTTTACTTCGTGCGCCATCATACGAATCACCTTGCCGTAGGAGCGCTTTTCGGCTTCGAGAATTTCCACGGTCAATTCCTCGATCATGATAAACATGCAGGGAAAACCGCGGTCGACAAACTGCGCTTTCCGGATCTTCAGCGTTTGCGGACCCGGCAGGGTCAGGGTTTGGGATTTACCCGGCTCCAGCGCAAGGATGGTTTTGAAAACCGGATGTTGAAAGTCGGAAACCGGTTTTCCGGCAGCCTCTTCCGCCTGCAGGCCGGTCAGTTCCAGGGCGCGCGGGTTGATGGAAGCAATATTTTCATCGTAATCGAGCAGAATGATGCCCGTCGGCGAGGTTTGTACAAGTTTTTGCAGGAAAAAATGCTGCTCCTGTTGAAGGGTGCGTTCGTGGCGGAGCCGGTCCATCATCTGGTTGTAGACATCGATGAGTTGGTCGGTTTCGAATTTGCCGGTTTTGACAAATTTCACGTTGAAATCGCGGTCACGGATGGCATCCAGTCCGCGCAGCAGCAATTGAATGGGTCGGATGAGGTCGTTGTACAGCGACCAGCAAATCGCCAGCGACACCAGGATAAGCAGTTCGGAAGCGAGAAACAGGAATTTGTTTTCCCGGAAAATATAAAACGACAGCGCGATCGTCACGATATGAATGACGACGATAAACCCGATGAATTTGGTGCTGAGTTTCATGATTCTTCTTCGCTGTACGGAATGCGGTATTTATCGAGCCGCCGGTAGAGGGCGCCACGCGTGAGTCCGAGTGACCGGGCCACGCGCGCAATTTTTCCTTTGTGAAATGTCATGGCGCGCTCGATCATCCGGACCTCCATTTCTTCCAGTGTCATGGCGCCTACTTCCGGCAGTCCGGCGGTGCCTTTTGTACCGGAAGGCTGGTATTGCTGCCGGAAATGGTCGAGTGAAAGTACGTCTTCGGGCGAAATCAGCACGGCTCGTTCCACCAGATTTTTCAATTGCCGGATATTGCCGGGTAGAGGCAGTTGTTTGAGCCATTGCAAGGCTTCGCGCTCCACACGCAGCGGGCGGGCGTACAGTTCGCTCAGGTTTTTGACAAAATGGCCGACCAGCAGCGGAATATCGTTGGGACGTTCGCGCAGAGCGGGCAGTTTCAGGGTAATCAGGTTGATGCGGTACAGCAGGTCTTCGCGGAAGTTGCCCTGTGCCACCATTTCTTCCAGGTTGCGGTTGGTAGCGGCAATGACGCGCACGTCGACCGTTCGGCTGCGGCTGCTGCCGAGCACTTCGTAGGTTCGGTCCTGGAGCACACGCAGCAGTTTTACCTGGCTCGATAGCTCGAGATCGCCGATTTCATCGAGGAAAATGGTGCCTTTACCGGCGAGCTCGAAGCGCCCTACCCTGTCCGTGCGGGCATCGGTAAATGCGCCGCGCACGTGGCCGAACATTTCGGATTCGAACAAACTGGAAGAAATACCGCCCAGGTTCACTTTCACGAAGGGCTGCCGGCTGCGGCGGCTGTTCTGGTGAATGGCTTCGGCAATGAGTTCCTTGCCCGTACCGCTTTCGCCCGTAATGAGCACGGAAGCGTCGGTGGGCGCCACGCGACCCACGGTTTCCAGAATACGCAGCATCTGCGGATCCTCCCCGACGATCGCGCCGAAATCGAACTGGCTGTCGAGTTTTTTGCGGGCGGCGGGTACTACATCGGGTGTATTTTCCGCAGGTTTTAATTGCAGGATCGTCCGCACCGATTCCATAAAATGGCTGTTCTTCCAGGGTTTGTTGATGAAATCGGACGCGCCGAGTTTCATACCCTTTACCGCCAGATCGATCGTAGCCCAGCCGGTGATGAGAATGACAGGCAGGTCGGGATATTGCTTTTTGATCTGCCCGAGCAGTTGCAGGCCGTCCACACCGGATGTATCGTTGGAAAAATTCATATCCAGCACCACCAGTTCCGGCTTTTGCGCCTGTAGTATATCAAGCGCTTCCCCGGGTGTTCCCACCGCCGAAACGTCCAGGCCTTCCTTTTTCAGCAAAAGGGAAAGGGAGGTGCGAACTGCTATGTCGTCGTCGATGAGGAGAAGCATGATAGAGAGGTGAGAGAGGTGAGAGGGTGAGAGGGTGAGAGGGTGAGAGGGTGAGAGGGTGAAAGGGTGAAAGGGTGAGAGGGTGAAAGGGGTGAGAGGGTGAAAGGGGTGAGAGGGGTGAGAGGGTGAGAGTTCGTAGCGTACACCTTTCGCTCCGATCGTTCGAATCACCAAAGTGAAAGGTGTACGCTACGAACTCTCACCCTCTCACTTCTCTCACCCCTCTCACGCTCTATTCCTCGTGTAGCGCTACCGCCGGAAAAATCTTCGCCGCCTGCCGGCTCGGATAATACGCGCAGATCACGGCAATCAGCAATACGGAAACCAGGGCCAGCGCGATGCCCCAAAGGTAAATACCCGGCGCAACATCCAGTACACGGAGAATGGGCAATTGAATGGCAAAAAATACGCCCAGGGCCAGTCCGAACCCGGCGATGACTACCGTTTCGCCGATAAAATAAGCCAGGATCTGTTTTTGCGTGGCGCCGATGGCCCGGCGCAGTCCGATCTCGCCTTTCCGGCGGTTGATATTCTGGAACAACACCCCGAACATGCCGAGCCCAACGTTGAACACCAGAAAAGCGCACACGATAAACAGGATCATAATCGGGATGATGACCGTATTGTCCTGCGTGGAACGCATATTGTCCATGTGCTGGATCTCGACGGTCCAGTCCTTGCCGATCTGTTGAATGGAGCGTGCCAGTCGCGCCTCGAACTCGGCATCGGGCGACACCTTCAGCAGCAGGTCGGTATCCCAATTCGATAAGGGCTGGAAAGCGCAATTGCCATCTTCCTGGTAGGAGGATTTATGCCGGAAATAAGGCACCACGCCCACAACCTTTTTGGATGACCCATCCTCTGAAATAATTTTGCCTACCACCTCTTCGCTACCGAATAACTCTTCCGCAAAATGCCGGGTAATGACAATCGGTTTCGTGTCACCGAACGTGTCCTGCGCAGTAAACCATTTGCCCGATTGCAACGGCACATCCATCACATTCGGGTAATCCGAATCGACAAACATCACTTCGCAAATCCGGCTTTTTCCTTCATGGGAAAACTCGCGGTTGGAACTGCTGAAACTGAACGGCATATTGGAAGAGGAAAAAGAATGGTGCTCCACTTCCGGGATACTTTTCAGCCGTTGCCGTAACTGTTCGCGGTATTCGTTGCGCAGGGTGTCGTTGTCCGTATTAAAATTCAGGTAAACGGCCCATACCCGCTCAACGGATAACCCCGCCGGCGTAGCGTAATTGCGGTAGGTATACACGCTCAGGCTCCACACGGCGAAGAGGATCAGAAAGGAGACAAATATTTCGAGCATCATCAGGAAATTACTCCTTTTCTTTTTCCAGATGAGTTTTAGTATGTGCGTTAGCATGGGTTTTAATATTGAATTGGTTATTGGTTATTGGTTATTGGTTATTGGTTATTCGTTATTGGTTATTCGTTATTGGTTATTGGTTATTAGTTATTGGTTATTAGTGTGTTTCAGGCTGAGAATCTGCAATAGGGGGAATCAGTCGTCCCTTTTTCCCAACTCTAGCCTGAAACACACCAATAACTAATAACCAATAACCAATAACAACTAAGCCCTCAAGGCCTCCACAATCGGCAGTTTCGACATCCGCCAGGCCGGAAAAACGCCCGACATCAGGCCGAATACCAGGCTTAGCGCGATGGTGACGATTACGACCGTCCAGTTGATTGCCAGGTCGGCGTAGTCGATAAAATGGCTGGCGTTGAACCACCATAAAAAGACTGCGGCGATGATCAGCGCCAGGGCGCCGCCCATGAGCGTGAGCAGGATATTTTCCAAAACAAACTGGTACACCAGCGTTTTGGAAGAAGCGCCGAAAGCCTTTCGTATGCCGATTTCCGAGGAGCGCTCCAGGATACGGCTGACGTTGATATTCACCAGGTTGATGGCCGGAAGCGACATAAAAAACAGGGCAAAAAGGGTAGCGAAAATGTAAAACCGCCGCTGTGCCTCTCCATTGCCGCTGCCTCCAAACGGTCCGCTCATCATAAAACTTTCGAAATAAAGTTCCAGTTTCGCATTCAGTACGTGCGGTTTGAAATCGCCGTCCTGCTGCAACGGAATACGCGGCACTACTTCGTTGAATTCGGCCTGCACGAGTGGCAAATCCCGCTCGTTTTTGGCCAGTATGATCGGCTGGTAAGCGCCGTTAAAGGAAGTAGTGAGCGGATCTACCTTTTGCAAATGGTACGGCATGTATACGTCTGCCGACACCATCATGCGCGTGATGGGGCTGCCGCGCACCACGCCGATAACGCGGAGGTTCTGCCCGTTGATCTCGATGGTTTTGCCTGTTGCCGACACCCCTTTCCCGAAATAATCGTCGCGCGTTTCGTCGTTGATCACTGCCACGGCCTCGTTGTTGTCGAAATGCTGCTGCGTGATCGGTTTACCTTCCAGAAATTCGAAAGACAGGATTTCCCAAAAATTAGCATCGGTGTATTTGTAATAGAGTTTCAGTTTTTTCCCGTTTCCATAGGTGTTCACGGTGTTGGGCGAAGAACTGAAGCCAACTTTTTCCGGCGTTTTCAGCGTGGAAATGTATTTTTTGATAAAATAAATACTCATCGGGCCGCGGCGCATGCCGCCGGTGCTCGTGTCTGTCTCCTCGATCATGGTAGAAAACAGAGACCTGTCACGGTACACTTCGGGGTATTTTCCAGCGAACATGTGCTCGTAAAAAGCCGTCAGCACAATCAGGATCGTGAGCGTAATGCTGATGCCGAACAGGCTGATAAAGGTGAAAAACTTGCGGCGGCGCATGACGGCCAGCGTTATTTTCAGATAGTTTTTGAACATGGCTTAGTCGTTGTAAAAACTGTTGGAAGACACCAGGGAACCGTCGAACAGGCGCACCAGCCGGTGGGTGCGGCGGGCCATACCCTCGTCGTGCGTCACCATGACGATGGTGGTGCGGTCGTTGCGGTTGAGTTGTTCGAGAATTTCCATGATCTCGTTGCCCATGGCCGAATCCAGGTTGCCGGTCGGCTCGTCGGCGAGGATCAGATCGGGGCGGCCCACAATAGCGCGGGCGATGGCGACGCGCTGTTTTTGTCCGCCGGAAAGTTGCGACGGGTAGTGTTTCATGCGGTTGGAAAGGCCCACTTTTTCCAGCGCTTCGGTAGCCAGGCGGCGGCGTTCGGCGCCCGATACGTCGCGGTACAGGAGCGGCAATTCCACGTTGTCGAGCACGGGCAGGTCGTTGATGAGGTGGTAACTCTGGAAAATGAACCCGATTTTCCGGTTGCGGAAACGCGACAGTTTTTTATCGGAAAAACCCGTAATCGTTTCATTTTCAATATTTACTACGCCGGCCGAAGGTTCGTCGAGCAAACCCATGATGTTGAGCAGCGTGCTTTTCCCGCAACCGGAAGGCCCCATGATGCTCAGGAATTCCCCCTTCGCAATGTCCAGGCTGATGTTGTGCAGCGCGAGGGTTTCCACCGTGTCAGTGCGGTAGACTTTTTCGATGTTTTTTAA
This sequence comes from Bacteroidota bacterium, assembly GCA_029561355.1. Taxonomy (GTDB): domain Bacteria; phylum Bacteroidota; class Bacteroidia; order Chitinophagales; family Saprospiraceae; genus M3007. Next base: position 9,954 of record JAKQJD010000158.1, read on the forward strand.
ATGGATCATATTGTGAGTGGTGAGTTGTCAATTGTGAGTGGTCAATTGTGAGTTGTGAATTGTGAGTGGTGAATCGGTCCGGCCACTGTGAGTGACCGTATACTCACAACTCACTATTCACAATTCACAACTTTTCTTGTTTTTCAAAGTCATACAAAGTCAGTCTCCGCAACTGATAAAACGCCGTCCAGTAATCGCGCAGGGCGCCGATAAAATCGCGGCGGGCCTGGTCTTTTTCTGTAAAAGCGATGCTCAGATCGGTAATGCTCAGGTCGCCGAGTACGTATCGGTCGCGGGCGATCTGGTATTTTTCAGCGGCGATGGAATCGGCCTGTTGGGTGAGTGAAAGTTGGCCTTTCAGCATGTCGAACAGTGTCACTTGCGTGTAGATCGCCTGCTGAAAATTCTGTTTGTCCTGTTCGATGGTATACTGCGTCAGTTGGCTGTTTGCCTGTGCCGTGCGGAGGCTCGATTGCGTGCGCCCCCAGTCGAGGATCGGTATGGTAAACTCGATGGTAAACAACTCCTGGTTTTGCGGTTGCCGGTATAGTTCAGCAACCGTCTGCCCGCGGTTGGAAAAACCGAGGTTGGTGGTCACGGTAGCGTTGAGGCCGCGTTCGGTGCGGGCTTTTGCTACGGCGCGTTCTGCTTCGAGGTGTCGGCGACCGAATGCGATGGCATCTGCACGGTTGGCGAAGGCTTCGTCGATGGCTTTTTCCGCCGAAATGGCCGGCGGGTTCTCCGGCACCGGCTCCTGCAACTGGAGTGGCAGGTCGTTTTGCAGGCCCGTGTAGGCTTTCAGGTTCATGGTGGCGATTTCGAGGTCGCGGCGTGCGGTCCCCAGCGCTTTTTGGGCTTTCAGTTCTTCGAGTTGGAGTTGCAGGATTTCATTGCGGCTGGTTTTTCCGAGTTCGAATTTTTCGCGGGCGATGCGCAGGATATCGCGGGTGTTTTTCAGGTTGGTTTCCGAAATGGACTGGTTTACCTGCGCCAGCAAAAGGTCGAAATAAAGCGACGTGGCGTTGGCGGCAATGTTTTCCATGGCTTCGATGTACTCCTGCGTGCTTTCCTTGTATTTCAGCGGCTCAATCTTTTTATCCCATTTCAGGGCGTTGAACTGAAACAGCGGCTGGCTCAACCCCACGGCGAACACCGTGCCGTTGAACAAAGTCGCGTCGCGGATAAAATCGTCGAACCGTTGCAACTGCGTGGTGGCGTAAATGGTGCCGCCGGTGCGGGCGATGTTTTGTTCCAGCGACAACCCCAGCGAGGAATTGTTGTACCGGATCGGCTGAAACTGCACCGTACCGTCGGGCTGCACCACCTCCTGAAACGAACGTGAAAAAGCGGGCAGCCGGCTGTCGAGGATCAACTGGGGTTTGAAATTCGACTGGTACGTTCGGTATTCCCAGTACCGCGTTTCCTTTGTCGTTGCCGCCCGGCGGGCCGCGATGGATTTCGCCCGGGCCAGTTCCACCACCTCCGGCAGGGTGATCTGCCCGGCGGGCTGCGCCGGGAGTGCCGAGTAGAAAAACAAGATTGCCGTAAAGGTGAAATATTTCATGATTGGGTTGAATTTCGCGGGTGTTTATGTTTAAATGGTGTACTCTACGCTTTGTGCCCTTGTGCCCTAGTGGTGAAAACAAAATGGCCGAAGGCCATAAAAAAATCCGCGTTCATCCGCAAAAATCCGTGTCGTCCGCGTAGCCATTATTCCTGCGGGCGGCGTAGTCGATCCAAACCGAAGGTTCCGACTTACGGATTAATCTCCACTTCCTTGGCATTCCTGTACGCGCTCATATCACTCAAAATCACCGTTTCCCCAGCCTGCAAGCCTTCCGTAATTTCCACATAATCGAAATTGATCAGTCCGATTTTCACCGTGCGCCGCTCGGCTTTCCCGTCGGTGCGCAGCACGAACACGTCCTGCACGCTGCCGCCTTTAAATGCCGGTCCGTTGGCAACGCGCACCACCCTGGCATGGGCGTCGGTGACGAGGTACAGTTCCACTTTCATGCGCGGGCGCAGCAGTTGGGCGGCCTCCTGGTTGTCGAGCGCTACGTCGAAATTGACGACGTTGTTCGTTACGGAGGGCCTGATATTGAGCAGAATACCGCGCACGTTGGTATCGTTGATGCGCGCGATCACCGGCATACCCACCTGCAACTGAGAGGCATAGTTGTCGGTGATGGAGCCCAGGATTTTAAAACTGCGCAGGTCGGCAATGCGGGCCAGGATTTCGCCTTCGGCCACGCGGGCTCCGAGACTGGAGTTGACAAAAGTGAGCACACCCGCGCGGCTGGCTACGATGTCGGCCTGGCGCATTTTGCGTTCGAATTCGCTGAGGGCTTTTTCCTGAATCGAGGCCGTGATTTCCGATTCGCGGATGCCGGCGCGCATGACGGCCTGGCGGCTGCGGATGTCGTTTTCCAGTTGGCGTTTTTCGAGTTGGGCGATGCGCAGGTTGGTTTCGGCCTGTTCGATGTCTTCGCGGGTGCCACCACCTGCTTTGAACAACCTTTTGGCATTTTCCAGGTCGGCGTTCAGGCTGGTGATCCGGCAGGCTTTGATGGAATCCTGAATTTTGATATCGTAAAAACTTTTGTCGAGTTCGAGCCGGGTTTTTACGATGCCGTTGCGTTTGAGTTCGAGCTCGTCGCGTTGTTTTTCCAGTTCGATGGACGTGGTCACCTTATCGAGTTCGAGGATTTTTTCACCCGTTTTGATGGTCGCGCCGGTGTTGAAATATACCTGCTGCAACACAGCCGAAATGGGACTGGTGACCACCTGCTCGAATTCGGGCTGCACTTCGCCGGTAGCAGTCAGCGTGTTTTCCACGTCGCCGGTTTCCGCAACGGCCGTGCGGATTTCCGACCGCTGGAGCGCAGGCGACAGCGTCCGGCGCATCAGCCAGGCGGCGCTGAGGAGCACGAGGGCAGCCAGGGCGGCATAGGCCCAAAGCCGGGTGCGTTTTTTTCTGATTTCCTGTTGCGGGAGGTCTCTGTCCATATACGGTCATTTTTTGCAGGATGACGGTATAATGGATTCAAGCGGCGTGCCAAGTGGTAATTAATTGATATTCAAACACTTGTTTCAATTTTATAAAAATAAAAGTGCCCATTTCCGGACACTTTGAATGGAAACAGGCACTTTGTTTTTTGTGCCACAAAGAATGATTTTGCCGGCGTATATTTTTTAAAACCACAGAGTCACGGAGGACACAACGCGTTGTGTCCTCCGTGACTCTGTGGTTAATTTATTTTTGCCCGTCTGTAAATGGATAACAAACATGAGTTCATCCCGAATTTTATTCCAATGCACCAATCGAAGAACAAATGCCCCGGCCGCTGTTGTGCGTCCCCGCCAACAGCAATTAACATCGAATTCCAGGTTAAAAAGCAAATCAATTTGCCTGGAATTTGTGGTAAAACTGTCGTTGGCGGGGACGCACAACGACGGCCGGGGCAACTCACGCGACTATGAATGTTATAAAAACCCTTGACCAATAGTATTCGATCAAAAATTTGGGATGACTCATGTTCGTGCCCCTTGTGGTTAAATAATAATCAGCGTTCCTTCAAAAATAACTGCCCGTTCAGATGCGTCACGTGCAGTCCCGTCGAATCTTTCCGGACCCCTGCGTCATCCACCCGTATGCGCGCCGCACCTTTCCGGCAAGTCAGATCGATGGAGCTGGTTTGTTCCGTGAGTTGCAGGTAGTCGGATTCCTGTTGCTCATTTTGCCAGCCCAGCAAAACGGGCTGGAGGTTGAACGAATCCACGGGCGTCACCACTTTGTTTTTTGCCTGTAGCCACACCAGTTTTTTGCCGTCGGCAGAGTTTTCGAAAAAATACCCGTTGGAGGGTCGGGAACTGCGATTGAGTCCCGTTTGAATCGGATAATATTCCGTGTACCCGCGGATATCCGTTTTGCCCTGGAAATCGGCGCCGGAAACGTTGAAAATACTTTCTTCCGACATGGCTGTTTTTAATCCCAGCCATTTGCTCACACGTCCGCTGTTATCGTAAATAGAACGGTCTGTCGGAAAACTGCTCATCGGCATCGGCAGCCACCAGGCATTTTCCAGTTCGCCGCGCTGGTCGAGGTACTGCAAAATGGATTCCACTTGAGCCACTTCCGCTTGCAACATCGGCGCCGAGCCTTGTTTCAGCGAGCCGTTTTGCCAGCGCCCGTTGCGTTCCAGGATTTTTTCCAGCAAAGCCGTCTGACTGCGTTTTGAAACGGAAAAAGCGCTCAGCGGCCCGATGGCCAGCACCAGCGCCACAATACCCAGCGAAATAGGGATGAACTTGAGGTTGTCCGTTTTCGAAAATAAAAAATACACGCACGTAACCGCCAGCCAGATGCCCGTGAGCAGCACAACGTAACGCGGCTCTGTAAAACCGTAATCGCCGACGCGTTTGAACACTGCCGCAAACAACAACACCGTGAGCGGCAGCACCACCGGCCAGAACCATTTGCGGTACAGATGTACCACCTTGCTGTCGTCGAAATCGGGCAGGTAAAAATTCAGCAGGTAGGTGAAAATGCCTGCCACTGAAAAGCCGATCACCAGCGAACCGACAAAACCGCGCGGCAGCGACCAGGTTCCCACAATCTTGGCGCCGTAGGCATACAAAATCAGGAAATACAGACCTACAATCGGGATCAAAATGTACTTGCAAAGATTGCGGAAAACGGCATTGTAGGAAGCGTCTTCCGTTTCAAATTCATATTGCTGCGGGAAATGGTAGAGGAAATAACTGGTATTAAAAATGCCCGCCAATGCAATGAACAACCGCACATAAACCAGTTCATTTACATTCAGGTCGAACAGTTTGTCTACTGCCAGTACTGCCAGCGCCAGACCTGAAAACAGAATCAGCGTGAACGTGGCGCCTACCACAAAATTGGCGAACAAACGCCGGTTGTATTCCCAGAAATCCGCGACGGATCGTTTGTTAAGGTACGGCGCGACGGCTACGAACAGGTGCGCGACCACCAGAAACAACACATAACGCAGCACCTCCACCTGCTCTAACCGGTCACGGCTGACCTGAGACAGGTAATAACAATACCCGATCAGTACAAAAATACCGGCTCCCTGCACCAGCCATTTCCGGCCTGCCGGCCAGTTTGCCGATTCTCCGTAAACAAGGACACCTGTCAGCAGCGGCAAACCCAGTTGTGCAGCCATCCATATCCGCACCAGCACGTATTCGTCGGGGCGGGCGCCATCGTCCGTCAGCACGATCACTGCGACGACGCCGACAAAGGCTGCCAGCATCGTAGCCGGAAACCGGCGGCAGGCCTGGGCAAAAGCATTGAGCAGGAATCCGGGAGAAGGTAAGCGCATGGTAGTCATTAAGGTTGGTTCAAAATTTCGATTGATTGCTGCATTTGTGCAGGGAAATGCACTGTTTTTTCGGATGGAAGGTAAGGCAAAACCTGTTGCGATGTTTGGAACTGCGGAGGATAAAGTGATCGGATGCCTCCAGGTCATCCGATCACTTTATCCTCCGCAGTTCCAAACATCGCAACAGCCAATCCTACCCTACTTCACTTCGCTGATTTCCAGCACCACGCTCGTCCGTTGCAAAGTCATATCGGGGTTAAAGCCGACATTCATCAGGTATTCGCCGGAATACACGGCTTTTGCATCCAGGCTTGATTGGGTACCCGGGAAGAGATTGATTTCCGTGATCCGGTATTTTTTTGCCGGGTCGAGGCCCTGTAGTTTGATTGGTGAAATAGAGAGCGACATTTCATAGCGGTTGCTTACCACGTAATTGAACGACACGGCGCGCGATTTGTCCGCACTCACCATCATCACGCCGGCGAAGGGTTTTTCCCAGGGATCGCTGATCCGGTACAGATCGCCCTGCCAGATCACGTCGCTGAGCGACCGGTAGTTTTTTACCGCCGCCTGACTGAACGCAAGTTCGTCGGGCGTCAGGTGGTCTACCACGATGTCGTAGCCCATTTTACCCATCATGGCCACATCGTTGCGGTATTTCAGGCCCACCTTGCTCCAGTCGGTGATGTGGTTGCAACTGGCGATCATGGGAAAAAAGTACGATGATTCCCACTGAATGAACACCCGTTCGAGCGGGTCGGTATTGTCGGACAGCCAGAATTCGGTGAAATATTGCAACGCACCGTAATCCACCCGGCCGCCGCCGCCCGAGCACAGCATCATCGGCACCTTCGGGTATTTGGCCCGCAGGCGGTCGAGCACGCTGTACAGGCCTTTCACGTAATCCACGTAAAGTTGTGTTTGCGGCAGTTTTTTCGATTCCAGGTATTTGGAAAAAGCGTTGTAAATCACTGCGTTACAGTCCCATTTGACGTAGGCCACATCGGGGTTTTTCGTAAAAATATTGTCCAGTACGCCGAACACGTGGTCCTGCACTTCGGGGTTCGACAAATCCAGCACCAACTGGTTGCGGAAATAATGCTCGGGCCGCTGCGGCTCGCGGATCACCCAGTCGAGGTGTTTTTCGTACAGTTCGCTTTTCGGGTTTACCATTTCCGGTTCCACCCAAATGCCGAACTTGACGCCTGCTGCGGTGGCTTCGCGCACCAGGTAGCCGAGGCCGCTGGGCAGTTTTTTCTTGTTTTCCTGCCAGTCGCCCAGGCCGGCGGCATCGCCGTTGCGCGGGTATTTGTTGGCAAACCAGCCGTCGTCGAGCAGGAACATATCCACACCCAGTTTTTTCGCCCCGGCGAAAAGTCCGACGAGTTTCTTTTCATCAAAATCGAAATACGTGGCTTCCCAGTTGTTCAACAGCGTCAGGCGGGTGCCGTTGCCGTCAAGCAGGCGGTAGTTTTTGGCCCAGCGATGCATGTTGCGACTCGCTTCGCCGAGGCCGTTTTCGGAATAACAGTAGATCAGCGACGGCGTTTTGAACTCCTGGCCCGGGGCCAGTTGGTATTCGGAAGCGGCGGGATTGATACCCGCGATGACGCGCAGGCCATTGTAGGAGTCTTTTTCAAAATCGATCTTGAAATTGCCCGACCAGGCCAGGTTGGCCATCAGCACTTTCCCGGTCGTTTCTGTGGCCGGTGCGCCAAAAGAAAGCATGAAACTCGGCGGCTGAAAAAGGTTCGTACGCGTACCCAGTTTCGAATCCAGTGTATGAATACCGTAGGGCAGCCGGGTCAGTTCGGGTTTCATTTCCCGGGCCCAAATGCCGTGGTAACTGCGCAACCAGTAGTCGTCGGCTGTAGGGAAATACAGATTCGCCGAAGCATATTTTTCGAGCAAAACGGGTTGTTTTTCGCCGTTTTTGAGCGTCGACCACTGTTCGATAACATTTTGGGCGGCGTAGACTTTGTAAAAAAGTGTGACCTCGGTGGCATAAACCGGGTCGCGCAGCACGACGGTAGTGAGGCTGACGCCGTCGCTGACCCGCTCTGTTCGGTGGCTCACATATTTCAGTTCGGTCGACACGTGCCCGTCGGCATGTTTGATCGAAAGGGCAGGTTCGAGTAAATTCCACGATCCGGACGGCGTGTACACCGAGTTGTAAATACCGGCATTGCCGTCCACTTTGCGGTCCTGGCGCGGGATGCTTTCGTATTCAACAGCATTGGCAAGTTTTTTCCCGAAATAAATGGTTCCGAGCCGTTCCTCTTTGTCGGTTTGTAATACCAGGGCGAAATCTTTGGATTCAATGGAAATGGTTGTCGCACGCTGGGCAAATACGCCCGCAGAAAGCAGGCAGTAAAAAAGTAGGAGTTGATTTTTCATCGTTCGAACGGAAGTTTTTTTTGAAGATGGAGCCGCAGCAAAAGTATCAAGAATACCACTTGTTTATTTTTGCACGAAAATTTTCCCGCTATGCATAACATAATACTCTGCCTGTCAGTCTTTTACACAGCAATTTCTACAGCGCAAAACACCTCCGATTCCCTGTCGTTCCCAGCATCCTGGCAGGGCGACTGGTCGGGTACGCTGGAGATTTTTTCCGGAAAAGGGAAAATTCAGTCGGTGGAAATGCACCTGGAAATTCACAAAATCGACACGTCCAAAGAAGGGCGGTATACCTTCGGGCTCGTGTACGGCTCTAAGGAGCAGGACTGGCGCCCCTACGAACTTGTGCCTGTGGCGCCTGAGCGCGGGGTGTGGAAGGTGGATGAAAAGAATTCCATCGTGATGGAAAGTTACCTGTACGGCCCCAAACTCCTGTGCTGGTTTGTGGTACAGGGAAACCGCATTTTATGCACTTATGAAAAAACCGGCGACCACACGATGGTGTTCGAAGTACTTTCGGGCTCCGAAACCGCTGTCAGCACGACCGGCTTAACCAAACAGGGCGAAGAAGATATTCCGGAGGTGAAGACTTTTCCGGTCGGGGTGTTTCAGCGGGCTGTTCTTCGGCGGTAGGTGTTATTGGTTATTGGTTATTGGTTATTGGGGTAGTAACCCAAGGCGTTTGCTGCAACCATGCACATAGCGGTGATTCCTTTTAGCCCGTAAATAATATAAAGGGTGTTTAGTTTTTGTGTATTGCATTTACAAGATCCTGTTTATAAACCTGTTGCCAAACACCTTACACGAAAAACTAAAAACCCTCAAAATATGCTTACCCTCAAGCCAGATACCCGAGTGACCGGGTCGCCGGAAGCGGCCCGGTCACTGCGCCCGGCCACTTAGCCAAGCGCAACCACCCTAATAACGAATAACTAACAACTAATAACCAACAATGGATTCACTTACCCAGATCATCCTCGGCGCCGCCTGCGGCGAAGTAGTGGCAGGCAAAAAACTCGGCAACCGGGCCATGCTCTGGGGCGGCATCGGCGGCACCATTCCCGATCTGGATGTATTCGCTACGTTTTTTACGGATGAAATGACA